>NJBP01000011.1 GCA_005223085.1 Candidatus Aerophobetes bacterium Ae_b3b
TGGGAGGGACAATATAACCGGCTGAACTTTGCATGGGCTCAATGATTATAGCCGCCATACTACTTATACCTGCCTTGGGATCACGGAAAGGAGCCTCTTTACTTTCAAAAAGATCCTCAAGGTATTTTACACAGAAAAGGTCACAGGCAGGATAAGTTTTGTCAAAGCTGCAGCGGTAGCAGTAGGCATAGGGAAAGTAAAAAACCCCGCTATCCTGAGGAAGTACCGGATAATGGTAGAGCCACATTCCCCCTTTTCCAGTTAGAGCCTGGGCTCCGGCTGTTCTTCCGTGGTAGTCCCCGTAAGCAGTGAGAATGAATGGTTTTCCCGTATACCAGCGCACCAGTTTCATGGCAGCTTCAATAATCTCCGAACCCGTTGAAGAATAAATAACCTTTTTGGGAAAATCTCCCGGAGTAATCCCGACCAGTTTTTCAGAAAGTTCAACCCGGGGAGGGGTGGGAAGATCGAAGTACTGGATAAGCTTTCCCGCCTGTTCTCTGATTGCCTCAACCACTTCGGGGTTACATATCCCCAGGTTATTTACCGAAAATCCATTAATGCAATCTACATACTCTCTACCATCTACATCCACTACCTTTGCTCCTGAGCCTCTCTCTATGAGAGGTGGACAGCTCCAGAGGGCAAAGCCTACCTCACCGGTTGATTCTACCTGTATCCATCTTTTCAGATACTCTTTTGACTTGGGACCATAGGGAGCCTCATCCACCCTGGCATTGAGTTCTTCTTTGCTCACCTGTAATTTTTTTCTTTCCTCCAGCACCCGATCCTCAAATCTCTTTGCCATTTTCATTTCCTCCCCAGAAGGAATTATTTCCATCTTTTATCTTGCTCTTTTTATCTCAGCTTTCGACAGGACTCTCTTATCACCAGCTTTGTATCCAAGAGTACATGCACCTTCTTTAAAGGTGGCCTGTCACTTATCTCTCGTTTAAAAGCCTTAAATACCTTCAACGCCATCTTATCTACGGGTTGAGCAACCGTGGTTAGTTGAGGATTGCTAATCGAGGAAAAGTACATATCATCAAATCCGATAATAGAATAGTCCTGAGGAATCTTTTTTCCATTATCCTGCAGAGCACGTATAGCACCAAAGGCCATAAGGTCATTACAGCAGAATATAGCGGTGAACTTGCCCTCACCTCCCCTCATCAATTTTTGGGTAGCCGAGTACCCCTTGCTGTAGGTATAATTCCCCTTCTTTATGATACTTTTATCCACCTCAAGACTATTTTTCTTTAATGTATCAAGATAGCCTTTTAATCTATCCCTGCCCGATAGAACAGTTAGCGGTCCAGTTATGAAAGCTATTCTCTCGTGCTCAAGATCTATCAGATACTGGGTAGCCTGACAGGCACCCAGGTGGTTATTAGCAAAAACAGCAGGGGTATTTGCCTCAAGAACATCCTCATCTGCTAATATAACGGTAATTCCCCGACTGATTAACTCGTCCAGGTCTCCTTTTTTCAACCCTGCAGTAGTAATTATAATTCCGTCAACCTTCTGGCGCACGAGAAGATCAATGTAGGTGCGTTCCCTATTTATATCCCCCTTAGAATTACACACAAGGATTCCATATCCCTCCTTATAACATACATTCTCAATTGCGTATGAGAGTTCCACGTAAAATGGATTCAATCTAATAGGTGCAATCAGTCCTATTATTCCAGTCTTTCCCCCTCTAAGGGACTGAGCTCTTCTGTCAGGTATGTAGTTGAGCTCTTCAATTGCCTGGAGAACTTTTTCGCGAGTATCTTCTCGCATGTAATCGTTAGGCCTCTCATTGAGAACTCGGGAGACTGTACTGATAGAAACGCCCGCTCTTTTGGCCACTTCCCTAATGGTCATCTTTTTTTCCACTTGTCACTCGCGCCGTTCAGGTAATGTTTTCAGATAACGTTTCTATTATAATCGAAAATAAATTTTTGTCAAGGATAACTCCTCGCCTTTCGGCGAGAAGGACTTTAGACCTCTTCTTTCTCCTTAGGTTTCATAGGACTGCCACAATTTGTACATACAAAAAGAGTTGTTCCCCCGGGATGAGAGTTTTTGCCCTGGGTGAAATCATGGACTATCACGTTGGAAATAGCCTGTTCTTTTTTACATTGTGGGCAATAGTAACTGGTGATACCTTGAAGATCCCTCTTTTCGCTCTTTCTCTTTTTGAAAAAATTGAGCATCCTTATCCTCCATATCGGAAACATCCTGGAAATAATCTGTTTGATAAATGTTAAAGATGATGCAACCATCAGGGCTTACTATCCTTTCTGTTACCATTTCCTCTCCACAGATAGGGCAGATACAAGGGTCCTTATTGAAAGTGAGCCTTATTATTTCTCTATAGGTAGTGGGAAAGAAGAGAATCTCAGATAGAAGTTTCTCTATGCTCAGTTTCCCATCCCTTTTGGTTAAAGGATCTTACCAGATCCTCTATCATCTTTTTTGGTTTCTTTGTCCTTGACCTTGCATAAAGTCCATAATAGTGGATCATCTTCTCACTTTTCCTGGTGAATATGTTGAACCAAAAGATGGATAAAGCCTAAGACAGTTAACTTTTTTACCTTGTTTTTTGCTCCTTCTCGCACCTGGTAGCGGAAGGTAACCTCATCATTACTATACTCTATAACTCTTCGATAGGATATAGGGGGAGAGATGACATATTTTATGAGATATCTTACGATATCTACTCTTCTTTTTCTCTCTTGCTTTGCAGAGGTTATGAACATGCGCTTTTCTTTAAATAGTTTATCGATTAGCTTTTTGTCCTTTCATTTTTAGGTAGGTATTTCTTTAATCTGGCAAGAAGAAAGTACTGCCATTTTCTCCCCAAAAGATCTTGGCTAATGTAAGAAAGACTGTACCATTTATTGTCTTTACCCAGTCCTCCTTCGGTGATAAAAGGATGAAGATGGGGACGGTAGAAGGCCAGGATATCCTTTATAAGCTCTGCTCCTGCATCTGCCATTACCTTTAAGAAGAGAGCGATCCTTGAAAAAGTAGCCCCACAGTTCTTTGGGAGTGGTTAAAACTACATGGCGGTGTCCTACTCCTTTGATCATGATGCTCTTTATCTTTATTATCCTCTTCTCAAGATGAATGTGGCTACAGGATGGACAGAGTCTGCTCTTGCAGCTAAAGGGAATTATCTTTTCTTCCCCGCAGTTTAGGCAGCGAAGCTGGATGAAACCATTTTCCGGATCTTATGCATCTGTAGAAGACGCTGAACATTATCATTTTCTACTTTTCTGTACTGACATAGTTTTTTGTACTTATCCCAGTTTTCTTTGAAGATACGGATGAAGGTCTTCTTATCAATGTAGAAGTCTTGAGAAAGTTTGGCCATACGATTAATTATACGATTTTTCTCAGTTTAGCAAAGAAAAACAGCGATTTTGTTTTTAATACTTTCCTGGAGAATCAAGTCCTTTTTCGGCGCTTTTTCTTAGTGAGTACTTGTTGATGCTATTTTGTTAGAGTTAAATTCCCGTTAGAGAAGATTTTCGGGAAACTTCTAGTTTTCCGTAGACAAGACCATTTTTTGATATATAATGCTGAAGAGGAAAAAGCTAAAATGACTGGGTATGAAAGAATGAGGGCAGCTTTGATGAGAAAAGAACCTGACAGGGTTCCTATCTGGGAGCTAATTGTGGACCCGCCAGTAATCAAAGCGCTTTACGGTGATATTTCCTATGCTGACTTTGTAGAAAAGGAGGATTTGGATGGGATAACCTGCCCCGAGGACCAAGAAAGAGACCAGTTGGGCAGCAATATCTATAGCGACGAATGGGGGATAATCTGGAAGATAGAACCCAGTGGATTAAGCTACCCCGTTGAGGGACCTATAAAGTCTGAAAGAAATTTAGATAAACATAGGCCACCTGATCCTGATGCTCCCTGGCGACTGAGGACCCTAGAAAAATATGTCAAAAGATTCAAAGGAAAGAAGGCCATTGTATTCTTAGGGCATGAAACATTCGAGTTTTCCCATTACCTTATGGGGGGAATGGATAAGTTACTTATGAATTATCTTCTAAAACCGGCTCTGGTAAAACGGCTCTCAGAAATGATCAGTGAATATAAGTGCAAAGTTCTGGAAAATGCAGCGAAAGTAGGGGCAGATGCTTTGCTTACCGGGGATGACTATGCAGGAAGAAAGGGTTCCTTTATGTCCCCGAATCATTTTAGGCAATTTGTTCAACCATACCTCAGAAAGGCCGTAAATGTTGCCAAACAGAACAATCTTCCCTTTATTAAACATACCGATGGAAACCTAGAGATGATATCGGATATGATTATAGACACCGGAATTGATGCTCTGGATCCGATAGAGCCGATTGCCGGTATGGATATTGGCCAGACAAAAGAAAGATATGGAGAGAGGATCTGCGTAATAGGTAATGTAGATTGTACAGAGATCCTTCCCCGTGGAAGAAAAGAAGATGTCGAAGAAGCAGTGAAGGAGACCATCGCCAAAGCCTCAGAGGGTGGTGGACATATTCTGGCTTCCAGTAATAGTATCCATCCTGCCGTGAAGCCTGAGAATTATAAAACCATGATAAAGACAGCAAGAAAACACGGAGTATATCCTTTGGATCCTGAGATGGTCAAAAGATACAAGACTCACAACTACATTGCTAAGTTCGGAGAGTAAAGCTCATAGGAAGAATTAATGAAAAAAAGTACATGTGGTCTATTTTTCAAAGGAGGAAAAGATGGTTAAAATTGGGATTTTGGGAGCCGGGTTTATGGGAGGTATGCATGCTGAGGTCTATCGTAATCTACCCAATGCCGAGCTGGTAGGGGTAGCTGATAGAGAACTGGATAAGGCCCGGAAACTAGCTGGTAGACACAGAGCCACTGCTTATTCAACCGCTGAGGACTTGTTCGGTCAAGAAAAGATTAGCGTGGTGGATATATGCCTGCCAACTTTTTTACACAAGGAATATGCCATCAAAGCTGCCCGAGAAGGGAAGCATATCCTATGCGAAAAACCCATAGCCTTAACCACCGAAGATGCGGATGAAATGATAGATACCGCAGAAAAGGCAGGAGTTAAGTTCATGATTGGCCAGGTGCTTCGTTTCTGGCCGGAATATATTAAGCTAAAGGAAATTTACGATAGTGGCCAATTGGGCAAACTTCATAGCATTACCTGTATCAGGCTCAGTCCTACCCCTGACTGGGCTTGGGATAACTGGCTTACCGATCCTGAACGTAGTGGTGGAGCTTTGCTAGACTTACATATCCACGACACTGATTATCTTTTGTATCTTCTGGGAAAACCTCTTTCCTTGATTTGCTCTGTCTCAAGCCATTCCCTTCCCTTCGGCCATGTATTTACTACCTTTACTTTCGCTGATAACGTGATAGCCTGTACCGAGGGAGGTTGGGATATGCCGGAGAATTTTCCTTTTATCATGGCCTACACCGCCTTATTTGAAAAGGGAGTAGTGGAATTTAACTCCCGAGCCGAGAAGACCTTAGCTATTTACATCGCAGATCGGAAAGTGGAGTATCCGGAGGTTGAGCAAGAACTTGTCGCAGCCGCAAATACAGAGGGAAACATTGCTCAACTAGGAGGATATTTTTCGGAAATAAAATACTTTGTCGACAGCGTGGAAAATGACCAAGAACCCGCTCAAGCCAGTGCCCGGGCAGCGAGAGATTCGCTCAAGGTCGCCCTTGCCGAAAAAGAATCGGCAGAAACTGGTAAAATAATTAAAATAGCAAGGGCGGGTTAGAATTATCCGCTTTTAAGAGTAATTTGCAAGCTTGGGGAAATGAAATATCAACAATTCTTAAGGGAGCTGGAGGCCGGAAGAATTGCTTCGGCCTATCTTTTTGAGGGAGAAGAGGATTATTTAAAGGAAGAAGCTCTAAAAAAGCTCAAAGAGAGGATAATTCTTCCCGATTATGAGGACTTCAACTACGAGAAACTTTCTGCTCTTGATGTGCCTGCTGCCCAGATAATAGAGTCAGTCTCTACTCTCCCTCTTAAAGGACTACATCGTCTGGTGGTAGTGGATGCCGTAGACAAATGGTCAGAAAAGGATCAAAGAACCCTGGCCAGCTATTTAGAAAACCCAGTGAAGAGTAGCTGCCTGGTTTGTCTCACCGGAAAATTTGACCGAAGAAGAAAACTATACCAGGAATTCCAAAAAAATGGTAAAATCGTCTCTTTTTACCCTTTATGGGATGAGGAGATCATAGATTGGGTTCAACAACGGATTAGAAAAGAGGGAAAAGAAATTGATCCCGAGGCCTTAATCTATCTAAAAGAAAGGATAGGAAACGACCTTCATAACTTAAACCAGGAGATAGAGAAGCTGATTATCTTTACCCATCCGGCACGAATAATAAAGAAGGAAGACGTAGAAAAAGTAGCCGGAGAAGGAAAAGGGGTGGGAGTATTTGACTTGATGGGTACCATAAGAGAAAAAGATCTCGCCAGAGCCCTTCCCATCCTCTCTCAGCTCCTAGAAAGAGGAGAACCACCTTTAAGAATCCATTCCCTGATTGTCCATGAAGTGCGGAGTTTACTGCGAATTAAAGAGAAAAAGAGGAGGCTTTCTCCCCAAGAGGTATGCTCTATTATTTTTGGACCGAGAAACTATTATCCTGGATTTTATACTGACCTCGCCAACCATTATCTTCAGGCGGCTAAGAAGTTTAGCCTCTCTGAGTTAATCACCGACTATGAAGATTTAGTTGAGGCAGAGGCATCAATTAAAACCGGAAGAGAAGAACCAGATGTAGTGATCCAGAGGATGGTGGTGAATCTTCTGGGGTAAATACTCAGTGAACCCCGCCATTGCGAAGCGAAGCCATCTCGGTAGTCGCCGGCTTCAGCCTGCGTAAAACCTTAGCCTGCGTTTATGCGCACCCTAAAGGGTGCGGCTACCCACTCTGCTCTTTACAGTCAACAACATGGAACGTCCTTCACTGAATATTTACGAGCTTATTTTGCCTGTAGTTTTGCCGCCTCTACAGTATTTTTGAGGAGCATGGCGGTGGTCACCGGGCCAACTCCTCCCGGAACAGGGGTTATAAAGGAGGCTCTTTCTTTAGCTACCTCGAATTCAACATCTCCCACAATTTTCCCTTCCACTCTATTAATCCCCACATCAATAACTATGGCTCCTTCCTTCACCCATTCCCCTTTGACTAGGTTCGCTTTTCCTACGGCTACAATAAGGATCTCGGCCTTTCTGACATATTCAGGAAGAGTCCCCCTTTCTCCCGTGGCAATATGGCAGACACTGGTGGTGACAAATTTATCGAGCAAGAGAAGAGTGGTTGGTTTACCCACAATATCACTATGTCCCACCATGACAGCCTCTTTGCCGTAGAGCTTTACCCCGGTGGACTTAATTAACTCCATCACCGCCATAGCGGTGCAAGGTCCCAGAATTGGTCTGGCATAGACTACCATTCCCATGTTGGCCGGAGATATTCCTTCGGCATCTTTTTGGGAGCTGATCATCCTTTGCAGTCCTCGTCCGTCTATATGAGAAGGTAGAGGCATCTGCAAGATTATCCCGCTCACCCTTTTGTCCTCGTTGAGGTGGTTAATGAAATCCTCTAGCTCCTTCTGGGAAACATCCTCTTTAAACTGGCGCAGGTTATACTCAATTCCTATTTTTTCACAGGACTTTTTCTGGGAACGAACATAAACTTTGGTTCCCGGATCCTCTCCTACTTGAATCGAGGATAGGGAAGGACTAACACCTTTTTCCTTTAGCCTCTTAATTTCTTCTGCTAATTTTTCCTTTATTTCACCAGCAATTTTATTTCCATCTATAAGAGTTGCGGCCATCTTAGCCTCCTTGAGGTTTAAAATAGTCCTACGGTATTTCCGGCCTCATCAATATCCACATCAACAGCGGCGGGTCGGGAGGGAAGTCCGGGCATAGTAGGAAAGACACCACAGAGAGGATAGAGAAAACCAGCTCCCACCGAAGCCCTAATATCTCTAACCGCCAGATTATAATTCTTGGGTACCCCCTTCCACTCAGGATTATGAGAAAGGGAAAGATGGGTTTTAGCCATGTTGATGCAGAGCTTGTCATATCCAAGATTGGTATAGAGCTTGATTCTCTGATTAGCCAGAGGAGCATAATCTACCCCCTCAGCTCCGTAGATTTTGGTAGCTATAGTTTCGATCTTTTCTTCGATCGATATATCATCAGGATAAAGAAAATGGAAATTGTTGGGCTTTTCACAGGCGGCCACCACTGCTTCAGCTAGTTCAATGCCTCCATCTCCACCTTTAGCCCAGACATTAACCGGAACTGCATCATCTGCACCGGCTTCTAGTGCCTTTTTGCGTACCAGGTCTATCTCAGCGGAAGTATCCGAGGTAAACCTGTTAATGGCCACCACAGCAGGAATACCAAAGGTTTTTACAATCTGTATAATTTTGGCCAGGTTCTGACAGCCCTTTTCCAGAGCCGGCATATTCTCAGTCTCGGCAAACTTCTTTATCGTCTCATATTTTTGTCCGGGTCGAAGCATAAAAGCTCCCCCATGCATCTTTAGTGCTCTGATAGAAGCCACAATTACTGCAGCATCCAGCTTTAATCCACTCTGACGACAAGTGACATCGACAATTTTTTCAAAACCGCAATCGGCTCCAAAGCCGCTCTCAGTCACCACATAATCGGCAATCTTTAAGGCTACCATGTCAGCTAAGGCTGAATTATTTCCATGGGCCACATTAGCAAAAGGACCGGCATGGCAGATGGCAGGAGTATTTTCTGTGGTTTGCACCAGATTTGGCTTGATAGCATCCTTCATCAGGACTGTCATAACCCCGGCCATTTGAAGATCTTCAGCCGTCACTGGCTTGCTATCATAGGTATAACCAATAACCACTCTGCCTAATCTCTTTCTTAAGTCATGAAGTCCTGTAGTCAAGGCAAGAATAGCCATGGTCTCAGTGGCTACGGTAATGTCATAGCCAGTTTCCCGGGGGTAACCATTGGCTCGACCTCCCAGTCCTACCACGATGCTCCTTAATGCACGGGAATTCAGGTCAACACAATATCTCCAGGTGACATTATGAGGATCAATATTTAAGGGATTGTGATGGAGAAGGCTTTCGTCTATGCGGGCTGCTAAGAGATTATGGGCTGTATCTACGGCATGGATATCCCCGGTAAAATGAAGATTGATATTTTCCATAGGCAGGAATTGAGAATACCCCCCGCCACATGCTCCTCCTTTGATCCCAAAAGTAGGGCCCTTTGATGGCTCACGGAAGGCATTACACACGCTTTTCCCGATCTTGGCCAGAGCCTGCCCCAATCCACAAGCGACTACTGTTTTTCCTTCTCCTAAAGGGGTAGGAGTGATAGCGGTAACGGTAATGAATTTACCGCTGGGTTTTTCTTTTAACCTCTCCAATACCTCAAGAGAGATTTTAGCCATGTACTTTCCATAAAGTTCAATTTCGTCCTCTTTAAGACCCAGTTCTTCGGCAATTTCTACAATCGGCTTCATCTTTGTTCTTTGGGCAATTTCCAGATCTGATAACATAGGCAATCCTCCTTTTCTATTTTTCTTGTCCCCTTATAAAGCTTATTGCTTCAGCTCGGGTGGCTGGATTTTCCCTGAATATTCCTCTTACCACTGAGGTAACGGTGATTGCTCCAGGTTTTTTTATTCCTCTTATGGACATACAAAGATGCTCAGCTTCTATCATTACCAGAACTCCCCGGGGCTCGAGGGTCTCATTTACCACATCAGCTATCTGAGTGGTCAGCCTTTCCTGTACCTGCAGCCTTTTACTGAGAAGATCAACCGCCCTGGCTAATTTGCTTAGCCCGGTCACTCTTCCGTCTTTGGGTATATAAGCAATGTGGGCCTTGCCCAGGAAAGGTAGAAGGTGATGCTCACAGATAGAATATAGGGGAACATCCCTTAAAAGTATTATCTCATCATGTTTTTCTCCTTTGAGGATAGTTAAAAATTTTTTAGGATCTTCCCCAATTCCTCCAAAGATGTCTTCACACATTGTGGCCACTCTTGCCGGGGTATCCTTAATCGCTGATCGATTAGGATCCTCTCCTATTCCCTCCAGAAATAGCCTTACCGCTTTTTTAATCTTATCTTTATCCATGCTTACCTCGATTGTGAATTTTTTCCCAAACTCAATTATTATATTAGCCCCTTTGAAGTTGTCAAATTCCTCCTGCAGAAATTCCGGAAAGTCAACACTTCAAGCCATAAATGGGGTTTGCGAGGATTTATTGACGCCCCCAAAAGGTTTGATATATTACAGATAAGCTATGATTGAAGGAGTGAGCTATGCAGAAAAGTAAGGTTTTCCACATTTTACCTGACGAGCCTTGGTCTAAGATAGATAGGTTATTTACTCGAAGTGGGATAAAAAAACAAATAAAGGATGACAATATTGTAGCCATAAAATTACACTTTGGCGAGTTGGGTAATACCCGCTATATTCACCCTATTTTTGTTAGAAAAATAGTGGAGTTGGTGAAAGAAGCAGGGGGTAGGCCCTTTTTAACCGATACTACCACTCTTTACAAGCACGCGCGACACACTTTATTTGACTATTTAGAGACGGCGGCCAAGAATGGCTTTACCAGGGAGAGTATGGGCTGTCCCATTCTCATCGCTGATGGATTGCATGGGAGTAATGGACAGTGGGTTGAGCTTGAGTCGTTTCATAAATTCAAAAGAGTAAAAATTGCTCAGTCTATTTATGAGGCAGATTTTTTGATTTCTCTGGCCCACCTTACTTTTCATCCAGACGCAGGTTTTGCCGGCTCTCTAAAAAACGTGGCCATGGGCTGTACCACCAAGGAAACCAAGCTGGCCATGCACTCCTCAGAAGCAAAGCCCAGTTACAATGAAGAGAAGTGTACTCAGTGCCTGAGATGTGTCAAGATCTGTCCTGGCGAGGCTTTTTATGAAAAGGACAGCCAAATTCACTACCAGGCGGAGAAATGTATAGGATGTGGAGAATGTATTGCCGTTTGTCCATCTGGAGCAATAACAGTTCCCTGGGCATCGGTTTTTGCTTGGGATGTGCAGAGAGGATTGATGGATGGCTTTAAAGGGGTAGCTTCTGTGTTTAAGGAAAAAGTGGGATTTATCAACTTCGGTTTTGATATTACCTCTCATTGTGATTGTATGGCGAAAAGTAAATTACCCGTGGTTCCTGATATAGGCATCCTTGCCTCTCAGGATGTTATCGCCTGTGACAAGGCAAGCTATGATCTAGTCATGGAGGCTCCTCTTTATCCTGGATCCGAACTGGAAAGAAAGGACATCAAGGCAGGACAAAACAAAGTTGAATTCATCCATTCAGATGTGGATACCTCCAGGTATTGGAAACTCTGTGAGAAGACGGGCCTCGGAAACCTGCAATACGAGCTGGAGATCATTTCTTAAGATCTAGCTTTCCCTCCTGGTCAAGATTTCAGGTAGAAGGTTATTGTTCCGCTCATCCCAATATTACACAACTCAGCTCAGTTTCAGTGCCTTCTGACGTTTGCTGAGTAGCATATCAATAGCAGTGATATCTTCTCTGGAGAGCATCGACTCTGCGGCGGTAACAGTTTCCTCGATCTGAAATGGACGTCTCGCACCTACAATGGCTGCAGTTACCTCGGGACGTCGCAAGACCCATGCTATTGCTAGCTGTGCTACGGTCCTACCGCTCTTTTCGGCAATGGAGCGCAGGCCTTTAACCAATTCAATATTAGCACTGAACTCTGGTTCCTCAAAGTGTGGGTCTTCCCGTCGGTGATCATCTGCGGGCAAATTTTGCACGCGTTCTCTGGTAAATTTTCCTGTTAGAAGGCCCTTTTGCATGGGACTATATGCGATTACTCCGATATTGTTTGCCGAACAGTAATCGAGAAGTTCTTCCTCGATACCACGCTCGAGCATACTGTAAGGTGGCTGAAGAGAGGCTACAGGATGAATCGGTTGGACACGCTTGAGTTGTTCTGCACTAAAATTGGACACCCCAGCATAGCGAACTTTGCCTTCTTTTATTAAATCTGCTATGGTACTCCAGGCTTCCTCAATGTCCTCGTCAGGATCTGGCCAATGAATCTGGTAGAGGTCAATAACATCTATTTCGAGTCTCCCGAGGCTCCCCTCAACCTCAGAGCGGATACTCTCCTTCTTCAGGCAACCGGATATACTCCCATCTTTATCCCAGACCCGGCCGCACTTGGTAGCAATGATCAGTTTATCCCTTAATCCCTTGATCGCCTGGCCCACAACTTCTTCAGAGTGGCCCAGTCCGTAAACTGGGGCTGTGTCTATCCAATTGATTTTCTTTTCCAGTGCATGCCGGATGGTGGAAATCGACTCTCTGTCATCCTGGGGACCCCAACTGTACTCCCAACCTCCACCTCCAATTGCCCATGTGCCTACTCCAATAATTGATAAGTTAAGGTCTGTCCAGCCTAATTTTTTTGTTTGCATAATCTTACTCCTTTCACAGACGTTATCTCACTTAACGTTCCGAGGCTAGCTTTCATCGTATAAAGCCTCTCTTCCAATCTTTCCGTAACCCGTTTGGGCTTTTTTCTTAGCCTTATATTCTTCCGAAAAATGGGCTGTGATATTTCGTTCCCTTTTTAGCCTTTTTTCTAATTCAGTGATCTTTTCATTTAGATAAGAAATATCCGGGTCTCCTATTATGATAAGGTCTATATCATAAGTAAATCTTGTCTGATTTTTGATTTTGCAATACACAGACTTTCTAGCACAATCAAAACTCCTTTTGGAATACAATTGTACTCAATTTAGCGTACAATGTCAAACATTTTCACTTTTCAAAAAAAACCTCCCAACCCTATAGGGTTGGGAGGAATGAAAATAAGAAGGATATGGGAAAAATTTTGAGTATATTCTAGTTAGTTCGAGTTCTGCCCGGGGAGCCAGCACACCCCAATGTTGATAACAGGACCATCTTTACTACAGCTGAGCACGTAGATCATTGATCTGACTCCTGATATAGTTGGGTATTTCCCAGCCCTCTGATCCCCATCCGTGTTTTTTCTTGCCTGTATTATAGAAAAATGATACAATTGTCATGTTTTTGAAGTTATCCAAAGGAGCAGTGCATGTTTGATTTCGCCAAAGAACTTAAAAGCCATCTCCAAAGAGAATTCATCACAGACAGAAAAGACTGGAGCATAAAAGGATTTATTGATGCAAAGAAAAAAATTTATCCTATTTCCCTTGATACAAAACTTCTGTCCAAGATATTAGAATTAACAATATTACCCTTATTAATTGATTTTTGTAAGAAACATCAATTGGAACATTACTTGGCAAAAAACCAAATTCAGTATCCAGATGTTACTCTAGAAGGTAAACTACTGGGAATGAAGAAATACGCATTAGATATAAAAACAACCTATCGAACTGGTACAGAAAAAAACATCCGACGAGGATTCACATTAGGTTCTTTCAGAGGTTGTCTCAGAGATACTCGTTCAACCAGATACAGCAGATTTCCTTATGCCGAATACAAGAAGCATTGGATATTAGGCATTATTTATTCAAGGCGAGAAGGAAACGACGAAAAAAGAGTTTATGACCTTAATGAACTACCCACCATTAAATCAGTTATTACTGATTTGGAGATTATTTTACAAGAGAAATATAAAATTGCTAATTTTCTTCCCGGAAGCGGAAATACAGCTAATATCGGATCAATTACCAATTTAGAAAAACTGAGAAACGGAAGAGGACCTTTTTCAGAATATGGAAGTGAAGTCTTTGAAAATTACTGGAGGAATTATCTGAGAAATGAGGACGCTGAAAGAATGGGAATTAAAAGGCCCTATGCTAATTTAGAAGAGTATTTTAGGTGGAAAGAAAGACAGCAAAAAAGGAAAAGATAATCTATTCTGCCACAAAAAGAAGTTCTTGAGATTCACCATTATTACTCAACACATATTTATAGTTTTTTCTGTTCAATTCTATCACTTTAGCTTTGTACTTCTTCAATAGACTCATCAAGTCAGCATCTGAAGGTATCCCATCAGAACGATAAGACACCACTAATATGCTATCTGCAAACTTCTTGAAAAGTGTATCAAAGGCTTGATAAATCTTATTTTTATCGTTCCAAATGGATTTTCCGTGTTTAATTCGAAGGTGTTTACTTTTCCAATCAATTAGTGTCTCCCATTTGTTATATTTAACAAGTCCTTCCAAAAAATGATAAAACTCAAGATAGTCAACCCCGACGCCCTTTGAGGAAATATAGGGAGTATCAATATAAACTAAATCATATTTGCCCTTGACATTAAAAGCATCGGTACAAAATGCTTTATTCTTTTGCCCGTTGTCAAAAATACTCTCATTTGCTTGCTCGACAAATCTAACGAAGTGCACGGGAAAAGGAGTATCCCAGGTTATTTTATTCCCAAAACTCCTTTTAACCTTTGCTGTCCTCATATATAGGTTCTTACGATGGAAAAGATTATAAGGCCTCTTTATGACACAAGATTGAAACAAGGCGAAATATGCGATCGCTTTTTTGTATATGTTTGTTATTAAAGTGTCTATGTTTGTGACAACCACATCCAGCCATTCATTTTCCTCATCAGTGAAATATATTCCTTTAAATGTTTCTTGAATAAAAGTTGGGTACTTCATTTCAGGATGTCGTTTCAAGATTTCTTCTACATCTTCTTGCGTCAATGTTTCTCTTGAATTTTCTATCAAGGCTAAACCAATGTAGTAATTAGACTTTAAATAGTCGTTATAAAAAACCTGTTTGCCCCTGGTTTTAAATAGATAACTTACACAAGCAGTCCCTCCGAATGCATCCAAAACAGAATTAAAATCTAGATGCTTACAATTTTGCCAGATCCACTCTACCAACTTGAGTTTGCTCCCTTGAAATCTAGTTGATGGGAACTGAAAAGTTATAGGTGGATACTCCGGTTCAAAAGTAGGCAAGGTTAATTGACGGTATTGCGCCGAAGGTTCTTTGATTAGTAATTCTCTACCTTTCCTTAATTGTTGCTTTATAACACTCAACGGTAGATATTCTTTTTTCAGTTTCTGAATCTCCAATATTGTCTCAAGGGTCTTGTTGGAGAAAAGCCGATAGCCAGAACCTATCACCTTTTCAGGCTTGATCAATTTAAGGTTCAAATAATGATTAAGGGTACTTATAGGAAGTTCTGCCTTTTTCGATAACTGGCCAATTCGATATAATTTGTTGTTCATGGGCATTGCTCAAGAGCATAAAGTGTTACTTCGTACTTCACTTTAAATGAAGATCTATTCTTTGTCAAGTGAAAAAAGTAGATGAGCCAGGAGACCTTCCCATTACATAGACAGCTTCCTCTCAATGCCTTTTTAGGATTTATCTGGCCCCTCAGATATTCGGGGGCTCTAACTCATTGTGCCCAGTCATACGGGGTTCACTCCAATGAATGCGATAAGCCATGTTGGAAATTCCGTAGAGAATAAACCTTTTCCAATCGGTCAAAGGAGGGATCCTTCTCAAAATTGATGACCAGGAGTAAAACTCCCGCCAGGCCCATTCTTTTCCTTTTACTAACTCCTCGGTTGACATCTTTCGAGGCTCAAAAACAGCAGTTCCAAAGTCGTACCTTGACCAGTTTTCCTCTACTATTCTTCCCTCTTCCTTCAATTTTGCCATCAGCGGGGTACCTGGCAGAGGAGTGAGCACCGTAAACTGAGCTAAGTCTAACCTGATGCGTTTAGTAAAATCTACCGTGCGCTCGAAAATATTGTTGTCTTCAGAGTCAAAACCAAACACAAAGGCTCCCAGAACAGTAATTCCATACTTATGAAAGAGTTTCACAGCCTCTAGATACACCTCGGGTTTGTTGACCTTTTTACCTGTCTCATCTATAGAAGACTGATCGACACTTTCAAATCCAACAAACAGGAATCTACACCCACTCTCAGCCGCAAGTTTCAATAAATCTTCGTTCTCTGACCTGGCTATATTCACACTTGTCTGGCTCCCCCAGAGTATTTTTAAAGGTCTCAGAGCCTTAAATAACTCCCTGGCGTAATCTGCTTTACCGAAGATATTATCATCAAGAAAGACAAAGACACTGGTGTTCATTTTATTCCAGAACTTAGCCACAGTCTTCCGCCAGACCCCCATTTTATCGGCTTCTATCATTTTTTCAATTTCTTTTATTACCTCTTTTACAGGTCTAAGCCGATATCTTTTACCAAAAAATCTACTTACTGCACAGAAAGAACAGTTAAAAGGGCATCCCCTAGAAACCTGAAGTGTATTGGGAAAAAGATAGTTTTCTCTTTTCAGAAGTTCCCTGCGAGGGATAGGCAAACCAGATAGATCAGGCAATTCTTTAGTCTTATAGATTTTTTTGAGTTTACCTTCCTCGTAGTCCTCCAGAAGTTTAGGCCAGAGTCCCTCTGCCTCGCCGACTACAACAGCATCGGAGTGCTCGAGTGCCTCCTCTGGCATAGCACTTACATGCATTCCACCCATGATAACTGTTTTACCCATCCTTCTAAATCTATCGGCAAGTTCGTAAGCTCGAGGAGTTTGAGCTGTCATTACGGTTATACCAATCAAATCTGCCTCTTTTATTTCCTCTAGCTCAAGATCTACACCATCTATATTTTCATCGATTATTTTGTAACTATACCCAGGAGCTAAAGCAGCCAATAATACCAGGTTTAAAGGTGGAAATCTGAAGGACTTTGAGATAAAACCGGGTCTGGTAGAAGTGGGAGAAATCAAAACAATCTTATTTATCTTTCTCATTTTTCATCTCGTTTGGATCATTCCTCATCGATGGTTACATTGTATATGACTCAACGCAAAGCAGCCCGCCAGCATCATCTCACTCTTTCGAACAAAGTGAAAATCAGCTACTCAAACGGGTTATTTATCTTTTACTACGGTTTTCTCCAGCACCCCCTCGAGAATCTCCGCACCTTTCTGCCAGGAAAATTTCTCTTCTACCAAGGCGCGGCTCCTCTGGCTGATTCGTTGATAAAGCTCATCGTTTTTAAACAGCTTAACTACCCGGTTAACAAATGTCTCAGGGTCATTCGCAATAACGATATTATGCATATCCTCCACGGGAATTCCTTCCGCACCCAGCGAGGTAGTTACCACCGGAATAGCCATAGCCATCGCTTCCAAGATTTTACCCCGAAAGCCCTTTCCCAATCTTATGGGTGCCACGAAGACTTTTGCTACCCTGAGATAATCTCGTACATCCTCCACTGTGCCGGTGACTACAATGTCCCGGTCTCGCTTTGCTGCGGCAAGAATATCAGGTGTTGGATCGCGGCCAATAATGTAAAATTTGATACCTGGGAGGGTGTTCTTGAGGTATGGCCATATTTCCTTAATAAAATACATAACCGCCTCTCGATTAGGATCGTGTGGGTAATTACCAAGAAAGGCCACGCTCATTTCCTGTTCCCCAGGGGATACGGGACTAAATTTTTCCGTATCTACCCCGTGAGGGACCACATCGATGTCCAGACCTGGAGCATATCGAAGAAGCCCCTCCCGTTCTTCCGGGGTTAGGGTAATAACCTTGTCCACGTCCCGATACATGGCGAATTCATACGCTTCAAGTCGATAAAGCTCCAGCATGGCTCTAAAACCTCTGATTGAGAAAATTCCGTACAAATCAAGAACTTTTTTGCGAGAAATCGTGTAACACTCGTGGCAGGAGACAATTCTTTTCGTTCGCGGATTGATGTCGGAGTTCTGATAAAGATACTGGCCCATTACTGAATATTCCGCTATTACCACATCATAGTCAGAGCGCTGTGTCATCTTGGCAACCGTATGATGCATTTCGGACGACTTAGTGTTACACATATATGGCGGCACTTCCGAGGAAAAAAAGTCACTTATCCGGCGGAAGGTATTCCGAGGTGGAGGATAAGGCATCAGCTCAAGCTCGCTCAGATAAGGCTCAAGCGTACCTAGATATCGCCGGTCCTCATTATGTATAAATGAAGCCAATCCAACCCGATGATGACGAGAAAGATATTTGATTCGGTTATAAATAATGATTGGTCCACCAATGACCTTACCATGGGGAAATTCTTTTGGTACAAACAATATTTTCATAGGCTGCTCATCTTTGCATTGAACGGGGAGCGAAAGATGTTTTTACTTGGGAATCCCCCGACCTACCGCTACTCGGGTCAACCCCTGCCATCTCTTGATGAGATTCCTAAGCCAAGTAGGAGTATCTATGTCTTTGAATGGATTATTCTTAGCCAGTTCAATATTTACCTCGCACTCATCCATACCCCGTTTATCTGAGAGCTTTTTATATTCTTCTTTCAAGAGCTCATTCGTCCTAATAATCCGCTCCTCCAGATCTGGACCAAGGAACATGCCCGGATAAGGCATTAGTTCCTCCCGACCGACACCTTCTATTTCTTCGTGATCAATTACTTTTTTTCTCTCATACAAGAATCGCTTTATGTCCTCGCGTAGACTCCTCCAAGCTGGTCGGAAAATTTTCGGCGGAACGTGTTTGGTGTATAGTTCTCTGTCAAGCCACACAGTTATTCTATTTATCCTGAGATTGATGAGAAAATCAATGTCCTCTCCCCGAGTGATAAGAGGATCAAAGGGAACCTTCATTACGGTATCATGGTGAACCACCATGTTCCCGCCAAAGATAAACGGAGTTGGTTTCAGACGAGGAGGCCTTCCAATAATCAATTCAAACGCCTCGTTCATAGCGGATGCGTTGTTCCAATAGGGCCTGCGCCATGCTGGTACCCTACTCACATCAAGCCGGTAGCTATCAGGCTGGAGATAATATCCCGCCACCACCTTAATCTCTTGGCCTTGGTATTCACTCCCAATGAACTCTTGAGCCTTGCTCAGAAATTTACTATCTGTGATGGCTTCATCATCATCAAGGAATATGGTTATCTCGCTGCCATTGAGAATACCGGCCAGTGAACACATATTGCGTACCGCAGGATAACTGTCCAAATTAATAAGCTCACATGCAGCCTCCGGTACACCATCATGGATGAGGGCGCGGCGGAGCCTATTAAGATTTTGGCTGTGCAAAAGGGCAATATCATAGTGTGCGCTGTATGGCTCAACCACATCCTGCACCTTGGCTATAACCTCATTCGTGATATGAGAAGCATTGGCAACTACGACCACTACTACTTTAAATTCCTGAGTGTTAACTAGCTCAAAGCTGTCTAACAGCCGCCCCAAGGTACCCTCTTCATTGAGTGGGGTTGGATGATCAAAAATAATTTCCTCTTCGCCACCTGATAACCCACCTGCAGGACCCCAGTATGAGGGAATAACAATGGTTGCGCTTTTCATCGCTCAGCCCATCTTCCTATTAATTTGTGCAGCTTCCGAACCATTTTTCATCTTGGCCGTCTTAATACCGTTGAGCACATTCATCCTTTCTTCGATCCAGATTGACTTTAAGATTCCTGCATGAGGATCGATGACCATGACCTCTCCTCCGAACTAACTGCTTTTTCCATGAACTATAGGGGTAATAACCAATGGGGCATGGGTCTGGACATCGTTGCCAGGGGGACCCCTTGATAAGGATAGGGAAATTTGTTACATAGCCGATACCCTCAATCTGGAGGAGTACCTCCAGGAAGCAAGACAAGGGGGATACTAGTAGAGATATTATACGAGAAAATAAAAGAAATGTAAAACGTTGAGGTGAGGAAACCTCTCTTCTTGTACAAGCATTCTCCTATTTTGTCGAACGAGGCAAAATGAGCTATGTCTTTGCCCGATTAGAGCCTTGGTATCGTTACCGGAAAGGTTCCATCCAGGTTAGTTCCCAACCTTCCCGTGCCAGGGTATCCATCGATGGAGTAGATAAGGGTAAAACTCCCCCTAACCATAAGACAAGTAAAGGTAGGTTGGCATGAGGTAGCGGTGATAAAAGAAGGTTATCGGATTTACGTCAAACATGTGTATGTGGATAGGGGAGAGCGAGTTTACCTTGAGGCAGAGCTGGAAAAATTAGAATATTGGTAACTGCTCCCTGCAGAAACCACAGAGTGCGCAGAGATGAATCAAAAAGAGAAATTAGCGAAATAGCAGTGTGAGGGGTCAGGTCTTGAATCGTGAAAGTCGTAGAGGGGCAGGGTCACTGCATCGATAGCTTAAGCGGCCAAGATTCAAAAATCAAGACCTGACCCTCCTGCCATTAAAACCTCATTCCATGATTCTATCCTGGAATGATTTTCCTACCTGGCTTCCGAGACTTAACAGACTTTAGGAATAATTTTTGATAAAAAAGATTTCAGGAGAAAGTTGACAGCTTGAAGATAATATACTATAAAGTTGGTTAAAATAAAAAGGAGGTGGAAAATGGTAAAAAGAAAGATGGGATTAATTTTGGCAGTGGTAGTTTTCACAGCGGTCCTCTTAGGTAGTAGTGTTATTTCTCCCGCAGCGGAGAAAAAAGTCTACATCGTTGCCTCGGATATTTCCTGGCCCCCCTTTGAATGGAAAGATGAGGCCGGCAATTATGTAGGGTTTGATCTGGATGTGATGCGGGAGATTGCCAAACTCCAGGGTTATGAGATCGAGATCGTAGATATCGCCTTCGATTCTATCATACCGGGAGTGGTGGCAGGCAAATATGATATAGCCGCCTCGGGCTTTACCATCACCGCAAAACGAGAAGAGGTAATAGATTTCTCCGGACCCTACTATTCATCGGATCAGGCTGTTCTAATTCGCAAGGATTCCGGTCTCAATATCGGTACCGTCTTCAGCGAAGGTCATAAGCTAGGAGCGCAAACAGGGACCACCGGAGCCGACTGGATTAAGACCAATCTGGTCGAGAAAGGAGTAAAGGTGGAACTGAAGCTTTACGAGACCTATCCTCTGGCGGTACTCGATCTGATCAACAAAAATATAGACGCGGTTATCCAGGACGAGCCAGCCTCAAGAGCATCTGCGGCCAAGGAAAAAAAGAGAATTGAGATTACCGGTATCATCGTGACCGGGGAGGAGTTTGGATTCCTGGTCAAGGACGGAGACCCCTACGGACTTTTGCCCAAGATAAACGAGGGGATGTTGAAGTTACGTGCCTCGGGGGAATGGGATAAGCTGATCGCTAAGTATTTTGGTGGATGATAGAGAACTAGAAATACAAGTGTGGAAAGAGGATGGGAATATCCTCCTCTTTCCACTGTCAAGGAAAAGAGGTGAACAAGCATCGAACCACTGGTTCTCGTCTGGAATAGTCTTCCGTTTCTCCTCAAGGGGACCGTGGTCACTCTGGAGCTCACCTTTTTACTTCTGGTGGTGGGACTGGCGGTTGGTATACTCTTAGCTTTGGGTCAGGTCTATGGAGGAAAAGGACTTGTCCTTCTCAGCTCAACCTATGAGCAAATCTTCCGATCCATCCCGGCTCTGGTTCTACTTTTCCTTTTTTTCTTTGGTTCATCCTTCGTTGGACTTAATATTTCAGCCTTCCTTTCCGCAGTTCTTGCCCTGGGTTTTCGCTCTTCTGCCTACCAATCACAGATCTTCCGGGGAGCCATTCAGTCCATCAGTCAGGGTCAGATGATAGCGGCCCGTTCTCTAGGAATGAGCAAATTTCAGGCAATTAGGCACATTATTTTGCCCCAAGCCCTCCGGCTTTCCCTTCCTCCCTGGTCTAATGAGTATTCAAGTGTGGTTAAAGATACATCGCTTGCCTATGCGGTGGGAGTTATAGAGCTGGTGCGGGAAGGAAGGTACATCATTGTGAGAACCTTTGAGCCAATGATAATATATATTACCATTGCTGTCATTTATTTTATCTTGACCTATGCAGGAAATAGATCCCTGGGATATCTGGAAGAAAAGCTTAAGATTCCAGGGTTTGAGACTAAGAGCAGAAAGGAATAACTCGTGTCAGTTAACCAAGGTATAACCTTAAAGGTGGAGAATATACACAAAACCTACGGCAGAGAAAAGGTTCTCCAGGGTATTTCCTTCGAGGTAAAGAAGGGAGAAACCAAGGTGATTATCGGACCATCGGGAACAGGGAAAAGTACCCTCTTACGCTGTGTCAATCGACTGACCATTCCTGATGCAGGGAGAATCTGGCTCGATGGGACCGAGATAACCCATCCCCGGACTGATATTAATAAGGTCCGCCAATCCATCGGCATGGTCTTTCAGGACTTTAACCTCTTTTCTCATCTATCAGCTCTGGATAATGTCCGGATAGGCTTAATTAAAGTAAAAAAAATGGTGAAAGGAGAGGCTACCGAGGAGGCAATGAGACACCTGGCCCGGGTTGGATTGGAAGATAAAGCAGCCGCTTACCCGGCTGAACTGTCCGGTGGTCAGCAGCAGCGGGTAAGCATTGCCAGGGCCCTGGCCATGGGACCTAAACTGATGCTTTTTGATGAGCCAACCTCGGCTCTGGATCCAGAGTTGATTGGAGAGGTTCTCAAGGTAATGAGGGATCTAGCAGAAAGTGGTATGACCATGGTGGTGGTCTCTCATGAAATGGGATTCGCTCGTTCCGTTTGTAACGAAATTGTCTTCATCGAGAATGGAGTGATAGTCGAGCAGGGACCACCTGAGGTCTTGTTCGAAGATCCACAACATCAGCGGACCAGGCAATTTCTTTTCAAAATAACCGAGCTGTACGGAAAATCGGAGAGAAAATGAATTTTTTTGAGCTAACTTATGACATACTTCCCGCTTTACTCAAAGGGACGGTGGTGACTCTGGAGCTCACTGCCTGCTCAATTTCCCTGGGGTTTGTGCTGGGAATTGCTCTAGCCCTGGGACGATTATATGGCAACCGTCCGATTTCTGCCTTCAGCTCTGGTTACATCCAGTTTTTTCGGGGTACCCCTCTTTTAGTACAGTTGTTCATCCTCTACTATGGACTTCCTCGCTACGATATAAGGCTTTCCTCTTTTGTAGCCGGTATCCTGGGGTTGGGATTAAATAGTGCTGCTTATCAAGCAGAATATTTCCGGGGAGCCATTCAATCTATCAGCCGGGGCCAGATGATGGCGGCCAGGGCTATCGGGATGAGTCGGTTCAAGACAATCATGAATATTATCTTACCCCAGGCTCTCAGAATCGTTATTCCTTCCTGGTCAAATGAGTTAATCTACACCCTTAAATACTCCTCGGTTGCCTACATGATAGCAGCTCCTGAGCTGATGGCTCAGGGTAAGTTCATTGCGGCTGAGAACTTTAGGTACTTTGAAGTTTTTCTGGTGGTGGCTTTTATATATCTGGTTGCGGTACTCATTGTTTCCCGGGCTCTAAACGTGGTAGAAAAACGAGTAAGAATTCCCGGTCTACAAATGGCACAATAAATCCATCTATGAAGAGTCCCTCAGGAATTTAATCTCTCCTATATAGTTTTCTCATCCTTTGCGGAAAGTCAATCCATACCAGAACAAAAAATAAGAGGCCTACCAGAGACACCACTGATTTGGAGGGTCCTCGGTAGCGATGGATAAAAGAAGGAAAAATCCTCCCCTCTTTATATATGCCCTCAATGCAGATTCGATCACCTTCCCTGAACCTTTCCGAACTAACAAGTTCAAGCATAACTCCCATGTCTCTGATTATTACCGGATTTGTCGAGATAACTTTAGCTTTGTAAAGCTCTATTTTTTTTCCTTCCCATTTTTGAGGATGGGCAAAAAAGTCAAGGTAATCTACGTTGTGTTTCATCATCAAGGAGGTGGTGGAAAGAGAAATGACCAGGACGACCAGAATCAAAGGAAAAGCGATTTTTAAATTGGGAGCCTTCAAAGAAAGAGGACTTCCAACCGGCCTCTTTTCTAAAAGACAGATAACCAAAATTCCTATAGACAGTGCACGCAGGAGAAGGGAGACATTATCACCCGACCAGAATAAATTAAGGTAGAACTGCTTAAAAGAAATGGGGTAAAAAAGGAGTACGCCGTTTCCTATCCTATACTGGGTGAGATCCAAAGCAAGATGAAAGATAGCTCCCAGAAAGATCAAGACCCAGCACTTTTTAAAATTTTTACTGAACGAAGAGATCACCGAGGCAACTAAAGCGGCCATAAAAGGGGTGTGGAAAACTGCAACATAGGAAGATGAACTAATGGGATTCAGGTGAGCCAAATCGGTAAAGTAAAGAGCTACCCGGCCGATATCTGGAAGGATAGATCCCAAGAAAAATAGCTTGAGATCCCTTAGTTTAATGAGACGTGCCATAATATAGGCAAATCCGAGATGCACAACCCAGTCAGGCATTTAGGAGTTCCTCTTTACTGAATTCATGAGGGGAAAGTTAATTTTTTAAGCATAGGCAATAGCTCAGGGAGCCGATTAATTTTGTAGTCAGGGTGAAAAGACCTGTGGTTAGACCGCTTTTTTCTTTGATTAATCCAGATGCTGAGCATGCCAGCAAGTTTTGCTCCCGCGATATCGGTCTCCAGTAGATCTCCTACGTGAATAGTCTCTTTTGGCTGAACTTTTAGTAGCTTTAAGGCTTGGTTAAACATGAGTGAGTTGGGTTTATTGTATCCCACTTCATCAGAAAAGACGGTGCAGTCAAAAAATTTCAGGACTCCCAGGGACTGCAAGATTTTTCTTAAGATTCTGCCAGGCGCAAAGCCCGAATCAGACACCAAACCCAGGGGGTATTTTTGGTATAGTGATTCTAAGGTGAATTTTACTCCATCTAGCAGGCTAGGAGGATCTTTAAGAATGACCTCTTCAAAATCTCTGACAATGGCTAATTTTGGGCCTTGCTTTATTTCTATGCCCAGTTTCTTTAAAATCATTTCTACTCTTTCCTTTACTGAAATAAAACGATATTGCCCCGCTGAATCTGGACGCCAGAGACCCTGAATAGAGAAATATACCTGCCTGATGACTTTTTCATCTGGAGAGGCATTTTGTTTATCTAATAACTCCACCAGGTGTTCAATCCGCAAAGAAGTATAATCTTTCACACAAATTAAGGTATTCCATAAGTCAAATGTAATTGCCTTTATCATTTTTCTCCCTATCATTGGTTGATGGTCTAATCCTGGTGACCTCTGGTTAGCCTGCAGGTCCCGGGGGTGTGGAGATAAAAATATCAAAATGGCCTAAGATGTCAAATCCACTGTAAACTTCCTTATTCTTACCACATGTTGTATCATTGATCGAATTTTACTTGACTTATAGCTTTCAACACAATATCATTATTACCACAAAAGGGGACAAGGCGGGAAATGTCTCAGGGAGGGGGTAGTAAAAAATAGTGCTTAGGAGTTCCTATGGTGATAGATAGGACTAAGGGACAAGTTGAAGCCCAAATCAGCGAGGCGATAATAAAGTTTGAAAAAGAATATATGGGAAGAGGTCCCATGGAGGCCAAGACCTATATCATAAAAGATATGGTTTTTGTCCGACTTAAAGGGGTTCTTACGCCAGCTGAAAAACAGCTAGCCAAGAGCGCTGAAGGCGCTGACTTAATAAAAAGAACACGCGTTCAATTATTAGAAGGTGCAAAGTTTTTATTAGAAAATATTATTTCTGATATTACCGCTTGTCAGGTAAAAAGCCTGCATACAGATATAAGCACAAAAACTGGTGAGAGAATTATCATTTTCACATTAGACCGAAACTTAGAAGACAAATTCAAAACCGAGCAAACCAAGGAAAAATAGTTGACTAAATTCTTTTTTGTTGTAGAATGCAGTTACTAAAAATAATATCCTGGAAGACTGGGCAAGGACCCCGAATGCTCGGGGTTGTGGCAAAGTAAGCCGACATCAAGCTTTCTAGTCCTCTTGAAAGAGGGCGGAAGGGCATGTTGGCTTTTTTGTTTTATAGCTATTTTCACGAAAAAAGGAGGGAGCTCTAATGGAAGAAAAACATGTTGAATTACTTAAGACAAAGTGCGATGAAGAAAACTATAAAAAACTGATGGAATTGAATAATCCAGTACTTCATAATTTTATTGCAAAATATGTGGAGCTTTGTAACCCTCTATCTGTCTTTGTACGTACCGATTCTCTGGAGGATACCAGGTATATAAGAGACAAAGCCAGAAAATTGGAAGAGGAAACTCAGCTTCTTATAGATGGTCACACGGTTCATTTCGACGGTTACTTTGACCAGGCAAGAGATAAAGAAAATACAAAATTTCTGGTAACCAAAGACTTAAGCTTAGGTCCTGATATTAATTCAATAGATAGGCAAGTCGGCTTAGTGGAAATCCAGGATTTATTGAAAAGTATTATGGATGGAAAAGAGATGTTTATTTTGTTTCTTTGTTTAGGACCCATAAATTCGGATTTTTCTATCTATGCTGTGCAGATTACAGATTCTTGTTATGTAGCCCATTCAGAAGATATTCTTTTTAGACCTGCTTACCAAGTATTTAAAAGAAAAGGGCCTGATATAGAATTTTTTAAATATGTCCACTCTGCAGGAGAGTTAGAAGGAAATGTAAGTAAAAATATAGATAAACGAAGGGTTTATATAGATTTTGCGGAAAATATAGTTTACAGTGTTAATACTCAATATGCAGGAAATACAGTGGGACTAAAGAAGTTATCTTTAAGACTGGCTATAAGAAAGGCAGATAAGGAAGGCTGGCTTGCCGAACATATGTTTGTTATGGGAGTCTATGGACCTGATGAGAGGAAGACTCATTTTACCGGCGCCTTCCCCAGTTTTTGTGGTAAGACCTCCACTTGTATGGTAAGAGGTGAGAATATCCTAGGAGATGATATTGCTTATTTAAGAAAAAGAAGGGGGAAGGTATTTGCGGTAAATGTAGAAAGGGGAATATTTGGAATAATCAAAGATGTAAATCCAGAAGACGATCCTTTGATTTGGGAAATATTGACTACTCCAGGCGAGGTTATTTTTTCTAATATCTTAGTTAAAGATGGA
The DNA here is from genome assembly GCA_005223085.1 of Candidatus Aerophobetes bacterium Ae_b3b. Classification (GTDB taxonomy): domain Bacteria; phylum Aerophobota; class Aerophobia; order Aerophobales; family AE-B3A; genus AE-B3B. The sequence goes on from NJBP01000011.1 coordinate 26,921, forward strand.
GTTCCTTACTGGCAAGGTGATGGAAGACTGCCGCCTGATGAAGGGATAAATTTTTCTGCCAGGTGGTTTAAAGATAAAATTGATGAAAAAGGTAGCCCCATTCCTTATGCTCATCCCAATGCAAGATACACTATTAGATTGGGAAGCTTAAAAAACCGTGACCCTCAATTAGAAGACCCAGAAGGTGTTGTAGTTAAAGGAATAATCTATGGGGGAAGAGATTCGGACACCTGGCCACCTGTATTTGAAAGCTTTGATTGGGTGCATGGTGTGATAACCATAGCCTCTTCTTTAGAATCAGAAACCACTGCTGCTACTTTAGGAAAAGGCGGTGTGAGAAAATTTAATCTTATGGCAAATTTGGACTTTTTATCTCTACCTATCGGGAAATATATTCAGAACCATTTAGATTTTGTAAAAGATTTAGAGAAACCTCCCCTTATCTTTGGAGTAAACTATTTTCTGAAAGGCCAAAATAGTAATTATCTAACAGGAATGCAGTATAAGCGTGTCTGGCTTAAGTGGATGGAGCTGAGAGTTCATAATGATATAGAAGCAATCAAAACACCCATAGGATTTTTTCCAAGATACCAGGACCTTAAAAAATTATTTAAAGAGGTTCTTAATAAGGATTACCCTGAGGAAGATTACCGTAAACAATTCACCTTAAGAATTCCCGAGAATATTGCAAAGATTGAAAGGATTGTAGAAATTTATAAGACAAAAGTAACAGATTCCCCTGACATTTTCTTTAAGCTTCTTCAGGAACAGAAACAATGGCTAGAAAAAATAAAAGTTCAATATGGAGATTATGTTGCTCCTACTCTATTTTAGAAAGCAATGACTATGCTCAGATATTCTTATAAGGAAGGTAGTTAATTATGGTAAGTCAGCCCAGTTTCGAGGTAGAGACGGGTGAGCGTATCAAGATTTTTAATATCATTTGATACCAAGAACACTCCTTATATCCAAACAGATATTTTAATTATTGGAAGTGGCGTGGCTGGACTTCGAGTACAATCTCTCTACGATTAAACTAAAGCAAAAAGAGAAATTAACCTGAAAAATGAAGGTGGGTAATAAGGAGGATTCAGATGGATTGGAAAATGTCTATATCAAAAAGGGTAAATCTAATCAGCTCTTCACCAACTCTGGCTATAACTGCTAGGGCGAAACAGATGAAGCAAGAGGGAATCGATGTTATCGGGTTTGGAGCAGGTGAACCAGATTTTGATACGCCCGCCCATATTAAAGAGGCAGCTAAAAAGGCAATAGATTCTGGTTTTACTAAATACACTCCAGCCTCAGGGATGAAAGAATTAAAAGAGGCGATTTGCAGGAAATTTGAAAATGATAATAATCTTGATTATTCTCCTGAGGAAATCATTGTCTCTTGCGGAGCAAAACATTCAATCTTTAATGCAATTCTCACCCTGTGTAATGAGGACGACGAGGTAATTTTACCTTCGCCTTACTGGGTAAGTTACCCTGAAATGATTAAGGTCGCAGGTGCAAAGCCTGTAATCTTAAAGGCAACTCAAGAAAATAACTTTAAGATTACCCCCCAGCAGTTGCAAGAGACGATTACTCCAAAGACAAAACTATTAATTTTGAATTCTCCCTCTAACCCTACAGGTATGGTTTACACAAAGGATGAACTTTCATCTATCAGCAACACCTTAACAGAGAAGGGTATCTTTTGTATCTCAGATGAGATCTACGAAAAGATTATCTATGATAGTCAAGCGCATATAAGTATCGCCTCTTTAGCTCCAGAGATAAAGAAATTGACCATTGTCGTAAATGGCGTCTCCAAATCTTATTCAATGACCGGCTGGCGGATAGGCTATGCTGCTGGTCCTAAGGAAATCATCCAGGCAATGTCTAATCTGCAGAGCCATTCAACTTCCAATCCTACCTCGATTTCTCAGAAGGCGGCTTTGGCTGCTTTAGAAGGGCCTCAAGAGCCTTTATGTAATATGGTAGCCGAATTTGTCAAAAGAAGGGATTACATTGTGGAGAGGTTAAACTCTATAAAGGAAATTTCGTGTCTGAAGCCGCGAGGTGCCTTTTATGTTTTTCCTGAGGTATCGCAGATTATTGGAAGAATCTTCAAAGGTAAGATAATAAAAGATTCAGTTTTTCTTGCCGAGATTTTATTAGATGAGGCTAATGTGGCCGCAGTGCCAGGCTCGGTTTTTGGCGCAGATGAATATCTTCGACTTTCTTACGCCACCTCTATGAAAAATATTTCTAAAGGGCTGCAACGCATAGAAGGACTAATAAACAAATTATAATTCCATCTCTAGGAGGCTCTTTTTAAACACCAGGTGTAGAGTGATAATTTCAAATCCTTTGACGGTGACCTTTACCATGTTTGCTGGCTGGATCTCGAGTCTCTCCTGCCTTCTCTCATTCAGTCCCGCGAGGTATGCCTCTTTCAAGGGAAGGAAAAAGGATAGGCTCCCTTCCATGGTCTGCGGGACGGTGTTATAGAGCCTCAGGATAACGGCTTCTCCCTCTTCTGCTTTCTTTAAAGCAGAAAGGATGAGGCTTTCTGGCTTAATTTCCACCAGGGACATTTTGCCGGGCAGTTTCCCCTCATGACTTTCGGTTTGCCAACATCTCATGGGAGTATTAAAGCCCTCTGCTTCCATAAATGTTCTAGCCCTCTGCCAATCACTCCCGTGAGGAATAAGAGAGTAATGGAAAGTATGGGTTCCCAGACACTGTGCTCCCGGAGTGGGAAAGGGCCATCCGGCATGACCCTTTCGAGTGAGAAGACCATCCTGTGATAGCCAGCCCACGCATCTCAATAAAGTCAGAGCAATAATAGATCGCTTGTCTTCCTCTACTATTTCGTATTCCGGAAGTCCCTGGTTAGCTATGGTAAGTCCAAAATCTCCATTATTTATGTCCACAAAGTTTTGCTGCGGGTTAATTCCAGAGGATTTTTCCATCCATTCTTTTGCTTCTGGGGGCGATATTTTTCGACTTATCACTTGAAAATGAGCCTCGGCATACGATGTATCAGTCTCTATCTCAGTGGGGAACGTAACCCTCAGGCGATGATCTTTTGCCTTATTTTCAATGACGGTTCTCACATCAACCCTTTTTACCCCGGGATAAAGTGAAACATAGCTGGTAATGGGACAATCTACGGTCTTGGACGATCTTTTCTTTCTGTCCTTGCTCAAAGATTCGGGAAGTTCAAAGTGGATCTTAATCCTCAAGGTAGATCTTACAGAGTTGAAAGCCTCCCATTTTATCTGTGATTTCGCCTCAACACTGGATATTAGCAGGTCCTCACAAGGTGGTGAGTAGGTATATTCATCTCCGGCATCTCCTCCATCCACAAAGAGGTTACAGTTCTGATAGCTTATTTTTGTCTCTTTATCGTATATATCGAGAGTCCCGCTCTTCAAGTTTGGAGTGACTTTGAGGTACTCATTTTCCAGCTTAAGCTCCTCAGGCTTTTTTTCTTTTTCTTTCTCATAACCCGGTTTTATGCGGTAGGTTCGGTAGCCCAATCCCGGTACATCGCGGGCCAATAGACTCAGATGATAACTGGTAGTCCGGTACACCTGCGGAAGATCATCAGAGGTATACTTTATTTTCTCTACCCTCTCCGCCTTTTCTATGACAGACGGAATCTCTTTATTTTCCTCATCATACATCCTGAGTAGGGTAGGAAGAGGAGTTACCTTTTCTTTTTCCCTAATTTCTATCAATCGTCCGGCTTGCCAGTCGACCCTTCTTGTTAGCTCAGAATTGAGTTCCACCGTTGCTTCTACTAAGTCAGTCCTTTTGTTGGGGAGGGGGTTAAAGATCACCAAATTCACCTCATTATTAGTCGTGTCAATGCTGGCCGCCAGATAATTGATGGCCTGGCTATAAAGCCCTTCTCCCACCTGTTGAGCCTTTTTGAATCTGGTAATCATCTCCTCATGAATTTCATCAAGGCCACATCCACAGATGCTGTCATGAGCATGATTTTTTAAAAGATACCGCCAGGCATGCCAGATTAAGGAGGAAGGATAAGGCTTTCCAGCTAGATAAGCAAGAGTAGAGAAAGGTTCCACCCATTTTTCAAGTAAAATCTGGACTCTTTTGTTCCATTGCTTTAGATACATTCTGGAAGAAAGAGTTCCGGTAAGAATAATAGTTCTTTCCCCGGATCTCCACTCTTTGCGGTAAATGGGAAGCTCATAAACCTTTTCTCTTAATTCCTTAAAGAAGATAGGCAGGGTGGAATGCACGAGCAGCGCCGAATCCATTTTTTTATTGACCTCTCTAATAAGGCGGGGAAGTTCCGGCTGGGGTTCTAGATGATCGCAGCCATTCATAAGGAGAAGTAGATTGGTGGTAGCAAGGGGAGAAAGTTTTTCTACCATCGAATTGATTCTGCGCCTCGAATCATCCACCTCGGAGGGAAGAGCTGCTCCGGTACAGTATCCAAAAGGTAAATGAACGGTTAGTACCTTTGAACCATTCGGAGCCTGCCAGATAAACTCGGTTTTTTTTACCTCCTTTCCCACTCCTCGCCAGATCACCGCAGTTTCTATGCCAAAACCTTTTAGTAGTTGAGGCATCTGAGCTATGTGTCCGAAAGAATCAGGAAGGTATCCCACTTCCATTTTTCCTCCGAATTCCCGGCAGATCTTATCACCCAGGAGTAGATTTCTTACATAGGATTCTGCGCTGACCAGGAATTCATCGGGGAGGATATACCAGGGACCGATGAGAAGTCGTCCTTTAGCGATAAGCTTCTTCAGTCTTCCCTTATTTTCGGGCTTAATCTTCAGATAATCCTCCAAGACCACAGTTTGCCCATCCAGCATGAAATAATGATAGTCGGGATCTTTTTCCAGAACATCAAGAAGATGGTCCACCAGGTCAACCAATTTTATTCGGTACTCTTCTAGAGTAAGATACCATTCTCTATCCCAGTGAGTATGAGACACAATGTGAATCCGCTTTTTGTCGGTCATGGGAAACTCCCCTCATCTTATTAGTAATAAGAACTGAATAGTTAGCTTCTGTAAGGTATTTTCTGGCCTTCATCACTTCTCCCTTAAGTCTTTGCAATCTTTCGATTTGGAGAAGCAAACTATTTCCTTAATTTGAGCCAGGCTTATGGCATCCAGTAGGGGTTTAGAAGGCAAGTGGTAAACAATCTTCCCAAATTCATCCCTTTACGTATCCCACCATACCTTTTACCAAATTTTTCTGGATTAAAATGTACATCAATATCGGTGGTATGGCATACAATAAGGACATAGATGATAAAAGCCCATAATTAACCACCCCGTATTCTCCATAGGTAGTGAAAATTCCCACCGACAACGGCATCAACTCTATCTTGCGTAGTAGAATAAGCGGGATCAGAAATTCACCCCAGGCAAACATGAATGTCATAAACCATGCCACAGCTAAACCAGGCCCACATTGAGGAAGAACTATCCGAAAAATCGATTTCCATCTACTACAACCATCGATCCATGATGCTTCCTCAAAGACGGTCGGAATTGTGTCATAAAAACCTTTTAGGAGTAAAAGCGCAAAAGGGATATTAAGAACACTGAGAGTTAAAATCACGCTCAAATACGTGTTTACTAGATTAAGTTTTATAAAGATTAAATATATGGGGAGCATAAAGGAAGATACAGGTACAGTTCTCAAAAATACAAGTCCGTACAGTAAAATATTTGCTCCAAAAAACCTCACCCTGGAAAACGGATATGCCGCCATAGTAGAGAGAAAGAGCACCAGAGTGGCAGTTGAACCGGCGATGAGCAGACTGTTTAATGTCCAATGTAACGGACGTCCGGAGAAGGTTCGACCAAAGTTTTCCATGGTCATTCTGCTTGGTATTTTCGCAGCCGGACTAGCGGCCGGATTCACAGAAGCGAGGACCAGCCAAGTTAAAGGTATAAGCGCAAACAGAAACACTATTATTAAAGGAATATGGATAGCCACAGTTTTGGAATACCTCATTTATTTACACCCTTTCCATTCTTCTAAGCAAGATTAAGTAACCGATGCAGGCCATAGCTACCATCGCCGTCATAATGAAAGATATGGCTGCTCCATATCCAATTTTATAGAGACGGAAGGATTCGTTGTAGATGAATACCGGAGCTATCTCTGTAGCATGTCCTGGGCCTCCGCCTGTTAGACCATAGACAAAGGTAAAGTAGCCAAAGGTCCAGATGGTGATTAAAAAGAGATCTATCAAGATTACCGGCGCAGTTAAAGGTAAAGTTATGGCTATGAATTTTTGCCATGAGGAGGCCCCATCTACCTCTGCAGCTTCGTAGAATTGAGGCGGAACTGTTTCCAGGGCTGATAGAAACAGTATCATGGAGAAAGCTGTACCACCCCAAACGTTGCCAATTATAGAGACCCCCAAAGGCTTTTCGCTGAGCCACCTGACAGGAGGAACTCCAACTACCCTTAAGATACTGTTCAAGGTGCCCTCATAATGAACGAATGCTCCCCAGGTATAAACCTTCACTATATCTGGAATAATCCAGCTCATGGTAACAGCCGCCGCCACCGCTGATTTAATTTTTACGCCTTTGTGGTGCATTAGCACAGCTAAAAATAGTCCTAATGCACACTGACTAGCCACCACAGATCCCGTATAAATAGCCGATTTTACAAGGGAATTGTAAAAAAAGGGATCTCTGAAAAGTCTCTCATAATTCCTTAAGCCAATAACTTGAGGTGACTTGGCGGCTGGCCCAATCAACATGATATCAGTAAAACTTGCATAAAATGCCCACCCCACCGCAACCAATAAAAAAATTAGAAAAATTAAGGTGGGGGAGAGCATCCCTACTATTAGTTTGGTGTTCTCCCTCACCTGATTCCCTCTCTATTTGATCGTCTCAACTTTGTCTTTTCCGAATTCCTCGATCAATTTGTTGTTGTACCACTCCGTAGCCTCGGCAGCGGTAAGGCCATCTACAGCCACTTTCTCCATGGCCTGCTGAACGTAACGTGACACCGTGGCGTATCCGGCAAGCGCATCCCGGTAATCTGAATAAGGAAGGAGCTTTCCAATCTCCACTAGAAACTCGTTCTCTGCATATTCCGGAACCTCAGCTGAATCCTTCCTCATAGATAACTTTCCGGCTGCCCCAAGCCATTTGGCCATTCTCTCCTTGCTGTTGAGTATTCTCAAAAATTCCCAGGCCAGATCCGGATCCTTTACTCTCGCGTTCATGGCTACCGTCCATCCACCAGAAATGGTCTGTATAGGAGGTGTACCGGGGTGGCCAGATCCAGGAAGGCCGGCCCAAGCAAGAAGCTCTCCTCTCTCCTCTTCTGGTGGTCGTTCTGCTTCTGGCCAGAATTCGGCCCATTCCCAAGAGCCTCCCTGACCGATCCCAATTTTGCCTTCTCGCATCAGTCTTCTCCACTCACCCCAAACGTCTGGGGCATACATGGCATCAGTGGGAGATAGTTTCCGTACGAAAAATATCTCGCGGTAAAAGTTAAGGGCACGCTCGATGGCAGGGCTGCTTCCGATCCACTTTTCGGTGGTGTAATTCCAGAGTCTATTACGATCGCCTGCTGAGGTATCGGCTCCCAAAATCTGCGAGTAAATCCCGCAGCAAGTAGCACCTTCTCCCCACTTAGATCCCATGGGAATGTATAGTGGATATTCAACACCTGGTACCCTCTCTTTGATTCTTTCAGCGGTTTCCAATACCTCATCCCAATCCTTGGGCTTCCAGGGCATGGGGATGCCCGCCTTCTCAAAGTTGGGTTTCCAATACCACAGAATCGCATTTGCTGCCGTTTCCAATACAATTCCATAGGCATGGCCTTTATATGAACCCATGGCCTGAAATGCTGGGTAATATTGATCCCAATCCGCCCAGTCTTTAACGTAGCCATCCAGCTCCCGGATATAACCGGCTTCCACAGTGTCGGCTATCATAGAACCATCTACCATGATAACGTCGCCTGCCGCGCCCGCCGCCAAATCCAGCGTCATTTTCTCCACAAAAACCACGCCATATGGAATCAGCATCCTATCAACCTTGGCTCCGGTAGTTTTCTCAAACTCTTCGATTGCCGATTCAAATATAGGCTTCCAGGGTTCTCCGTATTGAACTGAAATTACCTTTTGGGCAAAACCTGTGACGGTAAGTGCTCCCACCAATAACATCGCCATTGAAAAGACCAAAATCTTTTTACTCATTTTTTTCCCCTTGGATATGGTCCATTTTTTTCATGAAGGCTTCCCCAAAGAGAAATTAATCTTTCCCCACTTTTCTCTTGAGAAAGCTTTCCGTTCTCCGAGCTAGTAACCCTACCTACCTCTTTCACCTCCTTCGCAGCCTTGCCATTCTAGCTCTGGTATCTTTTTCGGAAAACAAACGTTGGACTACCCACGTTTAAAAAAATGACATGGTTCATTCTCGTTTCAGTCCTTCTTTATTTGTCTTTCATGAGCCAGGAGTTCTAAAACTAAATTTTCAACTATTAAATCCATCTATATCTCCCTCTAAGTTAACCTTCATTCTCCCTTTTAATTTAGCTCCACAGGAGTCTCTTACCAAAAGCTTGGTCTTTACTGAGATATGGCGAGTCTCCAAGCAATCCTTTTTTTGGTGAAGATGCTTCACTCGCTCTATGATCATCCGGGCTCCCATTTCTCCTATTTTATAAGCCTGCTGCATCACTACTGTCAAAGGCATAAATATATGGGAGGCTACAGCAACTTCGTCAAACCCTATAAAAGCCAAATCCTCAGGAACATTAATCCCTTCCTCTCTTATAGCCTTTAAAGCCCCTACAGTGGCAATCTCATTATAGGTAAAGATGGCAGTAGGTCTTTCCTTCAAAAGATCTTTAGTCGCCCTCCAGCCTTCCTCAATAGAAGAGGGGAGTTTGGGAGCAACTTTTTTAATCAATTCTTTTTGGTAGATAATGCGATGATCTTCCAGGGCTTTTTTGTAGCCTTCTAATCGGTCGTATACTGAGGTTTGATATTCCTGCCCCGTAATGTAGCCTATCCTTCGGTGGCCAAGCTTGATTAAGTGGGCAGTTGCCTCATAAGCACCCCCAAAGTTATCAGAAACAACGTAATCGGTATCTAATTCTGGAAAGTAGCGATCTATCACCACTACTGGGATATTACCCTTAATCAGGGATTTAAGGTAAGAAAGATTGCTACCCTCCTCAGTAATTACCGGGAAGATAAGTATCCCCTCTGCCCTTTTTTCATGGAGGAATCTTAGATAATTATGCTCTGTTTTCAAATTTTCTCTGGAGTTAAAGCTGAGTAACTGAAACCCTTCTTTAGCGACAGTCTCTTCTATTCCTTCCATGATGGGATCTAGATTGCTCTTATGGGTACCAATGTTATAGATAAATCCTACCGTGGTGGTCTTTTGAGAAGAAAGTTCTCTAGCTACTGCATTAGGTATGTAATTAAGCTCTTTTGCTATTCTCCGAATTTTCTCGGTAGTCTTAGCACTGATCTTAGGACTATTTTTAAGTGCCCGGGAAACAGTAGAATAGGATACGTTGGCTGCCCTGGCAACATCTTTTATGGTGATACTCATTTTAGTTTAGCAACTCCACGTCACTTTTAGTGTATGCAAACGTTAGCTCACCATAAATTATATACATTTTTATATGTTTGTCAATGACTCATAAAAAAGATAGATGATGATAGAAGATGAGGAAATTCCTCTGGTAAAGGTTGGAAGAAAATTTGACTTTTCTTTCCATTCTATTATTCTAAATGGTTGAAATTGTGCCAAGAATATCTCGGGACTCTTCCCCTTCGTTGCTGTATATCGACTTTGGATTGTTTCTGCTCGTCTTCTCGTCTCGGGAAAGACGTGAAACTCGTCGCTTCACTCCTCAGACAACACGTCTTTCTTCTTCCTCAACTCCAAGACTCGTTAAGGTGGCTGATATAAGGCTCCTGCGGGGAAAGTCCCTCGATACGCGTATAAATCTTCTAAATACTAATATTTTCCTAAGGTATTATCAAATCTTGACATGGCGCTGCTATCTTTCTTAAGTATGTCAGAGAAGTTAGCAAAAGAGGTGCGATGGGATGTTGGAAGTAGTGGACCTGGAAAAAAACTTTGGGGGAATTAAAGCGGTTGATGGATGTTCGTTGAAGGTAGAGCAAGGTTCTATCACTGGCCTCATTGGACCTAACGGGGCCGGAAAAACCACCCTTTTTAATTTAATCACCGGGTTTTATGAACCGGATGGAGGAAAAATCTGGTTCAATGGAGAGATAATTAGCGGTCTTTCTCCCCATAAAATTGCCAGAAGAGCACTAACCAGAACTTTTCAAATTCCCCGAGAACTCAAAGAGATGACGGTACTGGAGAATCTAATGGTGGTCCCTGAAAATCAGGTAGGGGAGCGTATCTGGAATTCGTTTTTTCGCCCCGGAGTTGTGAGACGCCAAGAGAGAGAACTTAGAGATGAGGCCCTGGAGGTGCTGGAGTTTGTGGAGCTTATTGATTTGGCCAATGAATACGCCAAAAATCTATCCTCTGGTCAGAAAAAACTTCTGGAACTGGCTAGAACGTTAATGGCTGAGCCTAAAATGATCCTTCTGGATGAACCTGGGGCAGGAGTGAATCCGACCTTGATGAAAAAGCTGACCCGGAACATTGAGAATCTTCGCCAGAGAGGAAAAACCTTCTTTCTTATCGAGCACGATATGGATCTCATTATGAACCTTTGTGACACCGTAATAGTCATGAATAAGGGAAGACAACTAGCAGAGGGAACACCGGATGAGATTAAAAAGAATGAAAGTGTACTGGAGGCGTATCTGGGAGGACGCTAGAGATGATCCTTGAGGCTCGCAATATTAAAGCTGGTTATGGAGAAGTGGAGATACTCCACGGGATTTCTATGGGGGTAGATAAGGCAGAGATTATTTCTATCATTGGTCCTAATGGAGCCGGTAAATCCACTCTCATGAAGACTATCCTCGGGTTGTTAAAACCTACCCATGGAAAAATAACCTTTGATGGTCACGACATTACTGGTCTATCACCGGACAAGATAGTAAGGCGGGGCATCTGTTATGTTCCTCAAACAGACAATGTCTTCCCATCCTTAACGGTGGAAGAAAATCTGGAGATGGGAGCTTTTATCAGGAAGGATGATTTTAGACCGAGGATGAAAGAGGTCTACGGGATCTTCCCCGATTTAAAGGAGGCAAAAAGATTCCGAGTAAGAAAACTCTCAGGAGGTCAGCGCCAGATGGTGGCCATGGCCAGGGCCTTAATGCTCGATCCCCAGGTTCTACTTCTGGATGAGCCTTCAGCAAGTCTTTCTCCAAAACTGGTCAAATTAATCTTTGAAAAGATTGTAGAAATAAACCAATCCGGGGTAGGTGTTCTCATGGTCGAGCAGAATGCCCGGGAGGCTTTGAAACTCTGTCACAGAGGGTATGTTCTGGCTATGGGCCACAAAAAATTTGAAGACACCGGGCAGGCTCTACTTAACAACGAAAAGGTAGGAAAACTTTATTTGGGAGGTTAGGACTGGAACTACTTTCGGGAATTCCTCAGTTAATTGTATACGGCATTATTTCGGGAAGTATTATTACTCTCGGGGCAATTGGTCTATCCTTGACCTACCGTATTTTGAACTTTGCCAATTTCTCTCACGGCGACATTATGTCCCTGGGTGCTTTTCTGGCTCTAGTTTCTCTCAGCCTGCTGCGAGGACTGGGCATCCCTGATAGCCCATTTGGTCCCCTTTCCTTTGGTTTACCGATGGTGCTGGCTTTTTTTATAGCTCTTTCATTGACCGCACTAGCAGCGATTATTATTGATCGGATCCTGTACCTCAGACTACGCCGAACCGGGCCCATTATATTGCTCATTGCCGCAGTAGGAATGGCTTTTTGTTTGAGGAACATCATCCAGTTTATCTGGGGACCTCAGCCTCAGTACTATATTAAAGCGATTCAGATCGCACGCAAGATACCTCTCCTGGGGATCAGGATCAAACCTGACGAGATCTTTATTATCATAGTTGTGGCCCTCCTGGTTATTGGCTTACACTTTTTCTTACAAAAGACCAAAATGGGCAAGGCCATGCGGGCTGCCTCCGACAATATGGAATTGGCCCGGGTTAGCGGCATCGATACCGAAAAAGTAATTATGTGGACCTGGGCAATCGCAGCAGCTCTGGCTGCTGCAGGGGGGATATTGGTGGGGATCGAGGATAAATTTATAACCCCCGATATGGGCTGGCAGATGCTTCTTCCCATCTTTGCTGCTGTGATTCTGGGAGGAATAGGAAATCCTTATGGAGCGATGGCCGGAGGGATGATCATCGGTCTTTCAGGAGAGATCTCCACTGCCTTCATTTCTACCGCCTATAAGCCGGCAGTTGCTTTCATAATTATGGTCATTATGTTGATTATCAAACCCAGAGGACTTTTTGGGACGAGATAAATGGACACTTTCATAGGGATTCTTAACTATCTGGTCTTCTTTGCCATTACCGCCGGTATCTATGCGGTTCTTTGCCTGGGACTAAATATCCAGTGGGGCTATACCGGTCTATTTAATATAGGGATTGCTGGCTTTTTTGCAGTAGGAGCTTATACCTCAGCTCTTCTTTCCGGCCCCCCTCCGGGGCCTCTTGACTGGCGAACAGTGGGAGGCTTTCAGCTCCCTTGGGTAGTGGGGCTTCTGGGGGCAATCATCGCTTCGGGGATAATAGCTTTCTTTATCGGACTTCTTACCTTGCGCCTTAAAGAAGATTACCTGGCCATTGCCACCATCGGGATTGCCGAGGTCATTCGGCTCATTTTAAAAAACGAAGGTTGGTTAAGTAATACCGTCTGGGGTATTAAACATATCCCCTCGCCTCTTCACCAACCTATCGAGGCCGGAGTTTCCAGTTTTCTCAAGGGACATCCTCAGCTCTCGCCCTGGCTGGTTCATTTTATCTCCAATGCCTATAATTGGTTCTATCTGGCCCTGGTACTGGTAATCTTAGGACTTCTCTATTGGACCAGCGAGAGAAGTATCCGATCACCGTGGGGGCGGGTCTTAAGAACAATTCGCGAGGACGAAGCTGTAGCCGCCGTGTCGGGGAAAAATGTTTTCTCATTTAAGCTACAGTCTTTCGTCTTAGGAGCTATGGTTATGGGTATGGCGGGAAGCCTCTATGCTCATTATGCCAAATTCATTGATGCCAGTAGCTTTGAGCCTCTTTATGGCACCTTCTTTATCTGGGTAATGCTGATCATTGGAGGAAGTGGAAACTCAAAAGGAGCCGTCTTGGGAGCTTTTGTCATCTGGGGCATCTGGGCAGGAACAGAGTTTCTTACCGGACCTCTTGCTCTCTCTGGCACCCAAGCGGGGGCTCTGCGCGTAATTGTGGTGGGAGTCCTTCTAGAGTTAACCCTACTTTTACGCCCCCAGGGCATTTTAGGCGAGGAAAAGATAGTTTCCCGAATGCTTAAGAAGTGAGTCTAGGGTACCTTTTTGGGGAATTCAGTCAAAGAGTTTTCTTCATTTTTCAAAAAACAAGAAGGCCTGTCCATCTAAGACAGGCCTTCTTTTGAGGCAAATGCAAACCTGATTTACATTTTGACCGGATAGGTTCGCACACTTATCACCTTACCTGCGGTAATGAACCATACCTCAATTCCTCCTTCACTCATGTCACCATTCTCGTTTATGGTGCAGGGCCCGGCGACCCCTTGATAATTAACGTCAGCACCAGCTTTTGCAAGACCTAAGGCCTTGACAAACTCGTTATAGGTGACCTCCACCCCGGGGGGATTGGCTACTGCTCTTAGATTATCCCGGATGGCTCGACCTTGTTCGGCCCGGGACATCTTGAGAAAATCCGGACCTGTTTTCTGAATAGCCAGGGCGATCAGAGCTACGGCATCGTAACTTTCGCCGCGGAAGGGTACCGTTGACTTTCCATACTCGGCAATATAGTCAGCCTCAAATTGTTCTGCCCCTTTCGACTCAAGTGGTCCGGGTGCGGTACCGAAAGACCCTTCAAGATACTGAGATGCCGGGCCTGCCGCTACTGCTTCACCTTTCATACCATCAGGAAAAATGTATTTTCCCTCATATCCCAGTTCTACCGCCTGTACCAGCATCTTGTTTCCATCCACCGGGTAGGCTATTACCTGGAGAACCTCGGGATTCCCCTTTATAGCTGCTTCTATTTCTCCCCGGTAGGAGGGCTTACCCTCCTCATAGGGAACCATAGCCAAAACCTTTCCCCCTCTTTCTTCAAAAGCTTTCTTGAAGACCTCAGCCAGTCCTTTACCGTAGGCGTTGTTTGTATATATTACCGAAGCCCTCTTAAAGCCCAGTAATTCAGCGGCCTGCCGTGCATTTACAACTCCTTGGAAAGCATCAGATACACAGGTGCGATAGACAAAGTCATTATCATCCAGGTCGGTTATGGCAGGTGAAGTAGAAGCGGGGGAGATCTGAACCACCTGATTAGCTATGGTGATGCTGGAGACAGCAAAGGTGACCCCACTACTCAGGGCCCCTACCAGTGCTGGAACTCTGTCAATCTCCACCAGCTTAGCTGCTGCATCACGGCCTACTGCCGGAGCAGTTCCCGTATCTCTTACCACGATTTCCAGGAGCTCACCCAGTAGACCTCCAGCCTCGTTTATCTGATCCACAGCTAATTTAGCCCCATTGGCAATGGGAGGACCAAAGGGAGCCAGAGCACCGGTAAGAGAATACAATCCCCCAATTTTGATAGTTGCTCCTACCCCGCCACCGGTAGCTAATCCCAACAAAAGCAGTAAAACAGTCAGCCTAATGAATATTTTCTTCATCTCAAGAACCTCCTTCTCTGTACGATATCTTATTTCAACTTAGACAAAATTTACTCCTCACCTTTGGAAAATAGTTTTTTACTCCTCAGACTATCCTTCATCTAGCGCAATCCGGGACTTTGCCTAAAAAATAGTCCTTTTTCACCCCCTTTCATGGCTTTTTTACCCAGGATTATTATCCCGTCTTTCAAAAAAGGACCAATCCAATTGCTCCTTATCTTAGAGATAATTTAATTTTAGTCAAGTGATACTCTTCCTCTTTCTTT
>NJBP01000064.1 GCA_005223085.1 Candidatus Aerophobetes bacterium Ae_b3b
AAACCGTTGTAAAAAACAAAATTAAACATATGAAAGGAAAGTTATTAGTATGCTTAATCAGAAACGCCGAAAAAATGTAAGGAACGTTGCTATTATAGCACACGTTGACCACGGAAAAACAACACTTGTAGATGCTCTTTTAAAACAAACAGGAGCCTATAAATTTAAAGATGGAGAAACCACAATCATGGATTCAAATCCATTAGAAAAAGAACGGGGCATAACCATTTTTTCAAAAAATGCCTCTTTTTTGTATAAAGGCGTCCAATTTAACATAATTGATACGCCAGGTCATGCTGATTTTGGAAGCGAAGTAGAAAGAATTCTTAAAATGGTCGATGGTGTGCTTTTGCTCGTAGATGCATTTGAAGGTCCCATGCCGCAGACAAAATTTGTTTTAAAGAAATCCCTTGAACTACATCTTAAACCAATTCTGGTTATAAATAAAATCGACAGGTCCAGTATACAGCCCCACGAGGTTACTGACAGGACTTTTGATCTTTTTTGCGAGTTGAATGCAACTGATGAACAACTGGATTTTCCGATTATTTTTGCCTCAGGGAAAGATGGAACAGCAACTCTTGATCTGGAGGAAAAAGGCAAAGACATGAAGCCGATTCTTGATACAATACTTCATCGCGTACTGCCTCCGGTTGCAGACCCCAAAAAACCTTTTCAAATGTTGATAACTATGCTGGAGTATGACTCATATGTCGGTCGTATCTCAATAGGCCGTATTTTTCACGGAAAAATAAGAAACGGAGAACAAATGACTCTGGTAAAGACCGACGGAACAATAAAAGAGGGAAAGGTCACGAAAATATTAAAATACCAGGGTCTCAAAAGAGTAGAGGTTGATAGTGCAGAAGCAGGCGATATTGTATCAATTGCAGGAATAGATGGTGTGAAAGTTGGAGAAACTCTTGCATCAATAGACAATCCGCAAGCATTGCCGAAAATAAAAATTGATGAGCCTACTATTTCCATGGTTTTTTCAAATAATACCAGTCCCCTAGCAGGAAAAGACGGCGGAAGATTTTTGACTTCGCGTCATATTCGGGAAAGACTTGAACGCGAAGCACTGACAAATGTGGGAATTAAGATAGAAAAAATCGCTGGGACTGAAAAAGTCAAGGTTTCAGGAAGAGGAGAGCTTCATCTTTCCATACTTATTGAAACAATGCGTAGGGAAGGGTATGAGCTTGAAGTTTCTTCACCTCAGGTGATATTAATAAAGATGGATGGAGAGACTCTTGAGCCTGCTGAAGAAGTGCTTGTTGAGGTTGATCAGGAATATCAGGGTGCGGTAATTAAAGCGCTTGGCTTAAGAAAAGCAGATATGAAAGATATACAGATAACCTCCATTGGTACGATACGCATGAACTTTATAATTTCGACAAGAAATGTAATTGGATTTAGAAGTGAATTTTTGATGATGACACGCGGAACAGGAATCATATATCAGAATTTTTACAGGTATCAGAAGTATAAAGGCGAAGTCCCTCGTCGCAAGTCAAGTGTGCAGATATCAATGAACAATGGCAAGGCTGTTGCCTATGGTCTATTTGGGCTTCAGGAAAGAGGGGAGATTTTTATTAATCCGGGTGATGATGTTTACGAAGGAATGATTATTGGAGTTAATAATAAAGGCAACGACCTTGTTGTTAATACACTTCGGGGAAAAAAGCTTACAAATACGCGAGCTGCACGTTCTGATGACGCCGTAACGCTTGTTCCTCCAAGGGAAATAACACTTGAATTTGCTCTGGAATTTATTGAAGATGATGAATTAGTTGAGATAACCCCAAAAAATATTCGTTTAAGAAAGCGATACTTAACTAAAAATGAAAGAAAATCGAAAAAGCGTGTATCAGAATAAAAAGAAAGAAGATGGCAAGAAAACTAGATAGAGTTTACATAGTAGATATAGAAGCTACCTGTTGGAAGGAGAAACGACCTGATGGACAGATAAGTGAGATTATACAGGTGGGAATAGTAGAGTTTGATTTACCATCAGGAAGCATTTCTTCAAAGGTTAGTCATAATATAAGACCTCAGTATTCGAAAGTGAGTGAGTTTTGCACTGAGTTAACAGGAATTAGTGCAGGGGAACTTGAAGGAGAAAAGAATTTTTCTGAGTTTCTTGATATGACAAAGGAAAGATTTCCTCATCTTAAAAACTATACCTGGGCGAGTTATGGTGATTATGATAGGAAACACCTTAAGGAGATGAGTGATTTGCACAAGAGACCTTATCTTTTTGGAAGGACTCATATAAACATAAAAAATCTTTTTGCCTTAAAATGGGGGTTAAAAAAAGAGGTAGGTATGAGGAAAGCATTAAGGATTTTAAACAAAGAATTAGTAGGACAGCACCATAACGCTTTAGATGATGCTTTGAATATAACAGAGATTTTTAAAGCGTGCTTACAAAAGGGAGTTATTATTGAAAAGGCAGACGGCAGCAAGATATTTCACTGTATTTATTGAAGGAAAAACGAAGTTCTAAGGTTAACAAACCTTGGCAGAAGGACAAAAGATGCGACGAGTTTTACTTCTGATGATAATAATTCTTCTTCTGTTTCTCCCGGCTACCTTTGCCAGTGAAATAGAATTTCAGGAAGGTCTGAATTCATTTTTCGGCTTTATGCCAGCTGGATTCGATTTTGAACATGCCCGACAAGCAGAGGGTGGACCTGGTTTTTCTGATTTATCCACCCTGATAGATTTATCCGGCCAGCCAACACCCCTTTTCTATGCCCAGCGCACCATAGCCCTAAAACTGGCAAATTTCCAAAAGACAAAGAAAATCAAGGAAAGGATAAGAGGAAAAATCATTCTGGAGGGCCAATATAAGTTCATCAATGATGATAGAGTGATTTATGTGCTCTGGGGTAAAGGCAGACTTCCTTCAGAGATAAAAGGCAAGGTGAAGGTAGCCGACATCTCTGGTAGCGAGAAAGTTCTCACCTCAGGCTCAATTCGACTCACCAGTAGCCCTATCTTTATAGAGATAATAGAGTAATTCTAAGGAAGAAGGAATAGAAAAATCTTACTCCGGTAGGTAAAGAAAAAAGAAAAATTGATTGAAAGGCTATAGCAGATGACTAGCGGAGAACAAATGACCCTATGGGCCCTGATGAATGAGCGAGCTCCAGACACAAGAATGCCAGAAAATAGCAAAATAAGATTGTCACCATCATCACTGAATCTTTTTCTCGAATGTCGACGATGTTTCTGGCTTGACAAGAATAAAGGTATAAAAAGACCTCGCGGTATATTCCCATCTTTGCCTTCAGGTATGGATTCAGTTATTAAGAAATATTTTGATAGCTACCGATTGAATAGCGATATGCCACCTGAAATCAAAGGAAAGATAACAGGAGTACTTTTCTCGGACATCGTTACATTAGAGAAATGGAGAAATTGGCGCCAAAGTGATCTATGTTATGAAGATAGGGAATCCAAGGCCATATTGGTAGGAGCACTAGACGATTGCCTAGTGGAGAATGATTTCTATATCCCACTAGACTATAAAACTAGAGGATATGAACTAAAAGAAGATCCCAGACGATACTATCAAAATCAGCTTGATTGTTATTGTTTAATGCTTGAACATAGTGGTTTTAGGACTAAGGGATTAGCATACCTGCTTTATTATTGGCCTGAAGAAGTAGAGCAGAATGGTATTGTCAGGTTCCACGTTAAACCAATAAGGATAGAAACCAATATCGAATCAGCTAAGAAAACAGTCAAGAATGCTGCGAAATTATTATCCTTACCTATGCCAAAATCAAATCCTCATTGTGAATACTGCAGTTTAGTCACAAAGAGGAGGAATGAATAACCTAATGCTATTATTTGGAGATTGGAAGGAGCAGATGGGTCACTTGACAATTGACTACAAAATGTATATAATTGACTACAAAATGTATACGGAGATTAGCTGTGTTAGATAAACTTTTCTCTTCAAAAGCAAGGGTTGAGATTTTAAAGCTATTTTTGTTTAACCCTGATGATAGTTTTTATCAAAGACAAATTTCTATGCTTACCCGTCAGTCAATACGCGGGGTACAGCGAGAAGTAGAGAAACTTCAGAACCTTGGCTTAATTGAAAAATCCGCTCAGGGGAACCGCCTCTATTACAAAGTAAATAGAAACTGTTCTATATTTGAGGAGTTAAAACGGATTCTATTTAAGACTGCGGGAATAGCAGAGACTCTAAAAGAGAAGCTCATAAAATCAGACAGTGTTAAAGTTGCTTTTATTTATGGTTCATATGCAAAGGGTAAAGAAAGTTTATCCAGCGATATTGACTTATTGGTTATTGGGGGTATTACTTCGAAAGAACTCTCAGGACTCCTTTCTAAATCCAAAAGTGAAATAGGACGAGAAATAAATTACGCTGTGTTCAAGGCACAGGAACTTAGCAAAAGGGTAAAACAAAAAGACCATTTTTTGAATACCGTATTAAAGGAGAAGAAGTTATTTATTATTGGTGGGGAGGATGAACTTAAAACAATTACTGAATCAAGGTAGATTAAGACACCATAAAACATCAAAGGAAGAAATAAGTAATTTATTGCGAGTAATAAAGCGAGACATAAAAGACGCAAAAGTGGAAGGATTATCCAGTGATAGGAAATTTGCTACAGCTTATAATGCGGTTTTGCAGGTGAGATTTCAGAGTCAGAGGCGGAAGAATTAGTCATAGAGGCAGAAAAGTTTCTTAAGGTAGTCTTAAATTGGCTCAAAAGTAATCACCCAGAGCTATCAGGAAATTAATATGATTCAATTCACCGTTTGTGCCTCAGTATGAAATTGAATTTTCTTCTACAGGTTCTATTCAAGCCCCGCCGACATCAAGGAAAATAATTTTGAAGCAGAGGAGAAAATGAGATGCCTGTTGTAAGAATTGATTTATGGAAGGGAAGAGACAAAGAAAAGAAGAGAGAATTGATCGAGAAAGTAACGTCAGTAGTAGCTGATGCTATCGATTGCCCAATTGAGGCTGTTCAGGTAATAATCAATGAGGTTGAGAAGGACAATTGGGGGATAGGTGGAACACCAGCATCAGTCAAATTTCCAGATAAATAGGAAGAAAACATCAAGAGCTGACCCCGTCTGCTAAAGGCCTTACCCTGTGGGAAGCCCCGCAAGAATCAATAAATGGTCGCTGTCCCTATTGATTCTAATTTTTTTGAACAGAGCATACGGCCCTGAAACACTATCTATCCAAAACTGTCTCGTGTAATATATGAAGAAAACATTAAGGAAAAGAAATGGAAAGAATAGTAGCCGATCCGTTTGCATCCGGCAATATTGAAGTAGGAGGTGATTGAATGGTTGATTCAAGAATAAAGAATCTTGCAAAACTTTGTGTCCAGTATAGTGTCGATGTGAAACCCAAAGAAAAGGTGTTTATCCAGGGAAATGTAGTGGCTTTCCCATTAATCAAAGAGCTTTATAGGGAATGCTTGTTAGCGGGTGCATATCCAACAATAATACCAAGCCTTGATGTTGAGTATCTTTTCTTCAAATACGCAAAAGAACATCAGCTAAGATTTGTTCCACCTTTGCAAAAGTTTCTCGTTAAAGACGCAGATGTTGCAATAAGTATATCATGTGAACCTAACCCCAAAAGATTGACAAACATCGAACCTGAAAAAATAAGGACCTATCGAGCTTCAAAAAAAGAGATTATGGAAATTTTTCTTAGGCGCACGGCTGAAAGAAAACTGAGGTGGGTAGTCTTACCTTACCCCATAAATGATCAGGCACAGGAAGCCGCCATGTCACTCGAGGAATACGAAGACTTTGTTTTCAGTGGCTGCTTGCTTGATAAAAAAGACCCGGTTACCGAATGGAAGAAAATACACCAGCATCAAGAGAAAATCTGTGAATTCCTGAACCGGGTGAACAAAATCCACATATTAGGTGAAGACACAGACTTACTCTTAAGCGTAAAGGATAGAAAGTGGATAAACTGTAGCGGGAAATTGAACATGCCGGATGGCGAGGTGTACACCGGACCCGTTGAGAATTCAGCAAACGGTACTGTAAGGTTTACCTATCCAGGAATCGTTGCTGGAAGAGAGGTTGAGGACATAACCCTTACATTTAAAGATGGCAAAGTTGTAAAAGCAACAGCTGTTGAAGGCGATGAACTATTACAGCAAATGTTGAAGATTGAGGGAGCAGATCGCATTGGAGAAGTTGCTATCGGAACAAACTATGGCATAACACAATTCACCAAGAATATGCTCTTTGACGAAAAGATGGGCGGGACAATACACATGGCCCTCGGGGCATCCATCCCGGAGTCAGGAGGCCTAAATAAATCAGCCATCCACTGGGACATCGTAAAGGACATGAAAAAAGAGGGAGAAATTTACGCAGACAACAAACTGTTCTACAAAAATGGTAAGTTCCTGATAAAAGAAATGGTTCTTTAAAAGATTTGAGCCGGAACCCTCACCGATAATCGTCTATCCCCATCCTTGTTGTCCATTTCAAGGACAGATCCTTACCATAACGGGCATTCCCGCCTTCTAGAACAATCTCCACATCTATGACCTGGCCGGCAAACTGGTAAGAGCTCTGCAAGAAACTGAGATGGGCACCTCATTGTTGCCCGGACTTCCCCTGGGCAAATCATCCCAGGCGACCAGGATAGGGTAGGGTACTTTCCCGGCCAAAGTGAATGTCCGGACAGCGGACACTGTACCAACCAGTCGACTGAAATACGCGTTTGGTGAAGTCGTTTCGATTGCCAATATCCGCTATGCGTCCGTACTCAAGGCAATCCTGGTCAGGTACTCTGGCACCGTGGTCTTCCAACCGTATTCCTTCTCCACCACTTTGGCAAATAGGTTCGGGACCTTACCCTCACCATGGACGATGAATACCTCTCTTGGGGGACTGCGGAACCCCGAAAGCCACCTCAGGAGTTCATCCTGGTCGGCGTGGGCTGAGAAACCGCTTAGCTGCACAACATTGGCCTTCACCGGATACGTCTGGCCATGGATCCTCACTGCCTTCTTGCCTTCCAGTATTTCCCTGCCCAGTGTGTCGTGTGCCTGGTAGCCCACAAAAAGAATAGTACTTTCAGGACGAGAGATGTTACTGATGAGATGATGCTTAATTCTTCCGCCGGTGCACATTCCAGACCCCGCGATGATAATACAGGAAGCTCTAATGTGATTTATGGCCTTGGACTCGGCAGAACTCCTGGTTAGTCTTAGGGTTGAGAAGTAGAAGGGGAGGCGTCCGCTGCGAACGAGTGAGAGCATCTCCTCGTCAAAGCAGTCTTGATTTCGCTGAAATACCTCGGTGACCCTGATGGCCATGGGGCTGTCCACGAATGTCATAAGGTGAGGAACCCGGTCCTCCCGCAGAAGCGCACTGAGGTAATAGAGGAGCTCCTGCGTTCTCTCCACGGCAAAACTTGGTATGACTACATTTCCTCCCCTTTCGACCGTTGAGTTGATGACTTCGCACAACCTCATCTTGATGCCGGAGGAGTCTTCGTGGAATGTATCCCCATACGTCGACTCAACCATGACGTAGTCAGCTTGGTCAAGCAGGGTAGGATCCTTCAATATGGGCTTTTTCCAGCGGCCCACATCGCCCGAGAAGATAATAGTGTGGCTTTTGCGTTGAGACGAGAACCTCACCTTAATCATTGCTGAGCCAAGAATGTGGCCTGCATCATAGAACGTAGTGGTAGCAGATCCGCCTATGACCATGGGTTCACCGTACTTGACAGACTCGAACAGCGAGAACGTCCTCTGCACGTCTCTCTTATTGTACAGCGCTACTTCCGGATGTCGGCCCTTTCTCCTCTCTCGCTTGTGCCTTTTCTTCTTGAAATGAGCATCCTCTTCCTGGATGCGCGCGGAATCCAAGAGCATAATCTTCGCTATCTCGTGAGTCGGGGGTGTACAGAGGATCCTCCCCCTAAATCCCTCTCGAACTAGCCGTGGTAGGAAGCCACAGTGATCAAGGTGGGCGTGGGTCAGGAGCACAGTATCGATGTCTTTCGGCTCAACTGGAAAGGTTTCCCAATTTCTGGATCGGAAGTCCCTTTCCTGATACAGGCCGCAGTCGACCAGAACCTTCCTGCCATCAATCGCCAGGAGGTGGCGCGAACCGGTGACATTCCGAGCCGCCCCGAGAAACTGTAGATGAACTGCCATTGTTGCTCGTCCTCTAGATAGGAGTCTTTTCCACCTCTACCGGTGCGTGAAGCTACCACGCGTCGTTCTCACCGTCCTAGTAAATGGTGGGACGACTGTGAGACAAACGGATCCTCTGGAGGTCCAAGAACACGTTTCTTTGTACCAGACGCCAAGAAGCTAGACAGAGGGTTGATTCTCCCTGATGAACCGGACCACCTCTTCGGGATCGTCTGTGGTACTGAACAGATTCATGTCCTGAGAGGTAATTTTGCTTTGGGCGAGAAGTGTTTTCTCCATGTCCACCTCCTGACAGATTCTAGGGGGGCAGGTCATTCTTTGTAAAGTTCCACTTCTTCTACGGGAGTGTCTGCTCTGGGACGGTACCGTCTGAGCCACATGCGAGTTCCTTTGTTGGAAACCTGAACCCGTAGATAGTTGTAGTCCTCCACTCTCGGCTGTCCTTTCCAGTACAATTCTTCAGGGTAATCCGTGGGGGGAGGGTTTGCTTCGTGCCCTTGTTCTCCTCCGCCAGCTCCCAGGATTAAGTAGCGTATCCCATCAACCTGGTAGACTTCTGTGGTATGAACGTGGCCATTGAATACGGTTATTTTTAGCTCAGATGCAAAGGGTTTTAAATATGGATGTGGATTTTCTTCCAAAGGCAGGGGGCCCCAATAGGAGATGCAGAAAGCCGGATTATGAAATGTAATAAAAACTTGATGGGTCTCCTTTTCCTTTGCCTCTTGCAGCCATTCTGACAGAATGGCCATTTGAGCCTGAAAATCCGGGTGCTTGCTTCCCCAAGCGGAGGGATTCCGGTAATCCATATCTCCTGTATCCAGAAAGATGAACCGGCATCCTCTATAATCGAACTTGTAAACCCGATGTTCAGCAGTAAATCCCATTTGGGGGAGGTAGGGAACTGTGCTAAGAAGCCCCTCCAGGTTTTCATCCAGCCATGTTTCATGATTTCCAGGAGCCGGAAAAAAACGGCCCGGCAGGCCTTCCGGGCCTCCCACTGGCAGCTTCGACAGAAACCGTTGATGAAAGTCACGCCAATACGGGCTTTCATCACGGGATTTCCCCTGATAGCCAAAATAGGTCATGTCGCCAGTGTTCAGACAGAACGATGGTCCTGAAAGAGGATCCTCGGCACCTTTCTTTGATTCTGCGACAATCTCGGTGTAGATCCATGCTTGGCCCTCGGAGCGTAATGCCACGTCCGCTTGGGGGCCCTGCACAATTAGACGAGGCCAACCATCCTTCAAGAAAACCAGTCTATATTTTTCGGGTGCTCCCTTGGGCCAGTACTTAATCCAGTCCAGTTTACCGGTATCGGGATCGAAACTTATCTCTGTATCGACAGCTAGATCCGGACCGTACGCATATAGTTTCATTTGCTCAAAGCATTTTTCAGCTTCATCGATTTGATCGGACGTATAGGGTAGATAGCCTGGAAGGCGGTTGTCTCCGAATACAACAAAAGAAAAACTATTGTCCTGCTCCGC
Organism: Candidatus Aerophobetes bacterium Ae_b3b; assembly: GCA_005223085.1. Lineage (GTDB taxonomy): Bacteria > Aerophobota > Aerophobia > Aerophobales > AE-B3A > AE-B3B. The sequence continues at coordinate 9,689 of NJBP01000064.1, forward strand.
TGCTGCCGCAGGAATGAAGTAGAGCCAGACAAGGGCTGATAATAGCAACAACCGGAAAAAGTCTGATAATATTCTCTTCACTGAAAGCCTCCTTTTGGGTCCAAATTTAACAATAGTCTTTACCGCACTACTTTCTTTCTATTCACATGTGCCTAACATATTACTATGAAGAGTTGCATCATACACCCAGAGTATCAATACGTCAACCGAGGTTTGCTATTTGCGCAGGGATTTCCCATTTCAATTCGTAGTGAGGCATTAGGATCCCTCATCTTCCTGTTGGCAATGATATATCCATGGTATCTGGTTGTCAATCTCCCTCTGGGAGCCCTGCAGTAGCGGTCTTGACATGTGAGCTGTGTCTACACCCGCAGGGGGCTCATCTACCAGCCATGGCGAAACTCTTCACTGGAAAAGAGGATAACCATAAAGCCACCCTTTTCCTTTAGAGAAAAAACTATATAATTAATTTCGTGCAAAACTTCGTTATCTGGTTTTGGAGGAGTCTGATATAAGAGTTAATTTAGCAGAAGGGACTTGGTCGTCAACTACCGCTTGAACCCTTAGATACCTTTCGTTGACAAGGACATCTTTTGAGCTAAGATGAAAAGAGCCATTAAGAAGGAAACGAAGGCCGGCAACAGAGATTTTCGTAGTTTTCTCGGTGATGAAGCAATGCGGAAAGAAGTGAACATCCGAAAGGAGAACCCTTTTCAGCTTGCCGAAGAATCAAGATTCTATGGTGAGCGTATTGAGGTTGAAACGGTCAAGCAGTCCTTCCATCCCTCGGCCTTTGTCTGGCGTGGCCAAAGATACGTTATCAATAAAATAATTCATTCATGGCCGAATTCAGGATATGCAAAGTCCACTCCAAATAAGAGAAACTGGCGACTGAGGCATCATCGAAACTACTTCGTTGTCCGCACAGATGGTGGGCGAGTCTTCAAGATCTACCACGATAGGGGAGTCAAGAAAGAGTCTCCCAGAGTATGGATTCTAAATGAAGAGCTGTTCATGAGT
>NJBP01000065.1 GCA_005223085.1 Candidatus Aerophobetes bacterium Ae_b3b
CCGTATTCCTACTATTTTACCTGATCTTACTCTGGACGAGGCCATAGAAACTACCAAGCTTCATTCAGTTGCCGGCCTTCTTTTCACTCATCAAGCCTTGGTAGGCATTCGTCCTTTCAGGAGTCCCCACCATACCATTTCTGAGGCAGGATTGATCGGGGGAGGAAGGATTCCCAGACCAGGTGAGATATCTCTTTCCCACAATGGAGTCCTTTTCTTGGACGAGCTATCCGAATTCCCCCGCCACGTCTTGGAATCTCTCCGTCAGCCACTGGAAGACGGCCTGGTAACTATCTCCCGCGCTCTTACCTCCATAACATATCCGGCCAGATTCATGTTGGTGGCTGCTATGAATCCTTGTCCTTGTGGCTACTTTGGTGATCCTCGACGGGAATGTAGCTGCACTCCCCTGGAGGTACAGAAACATCTGAATAAGGTTTCCGGGCCATTGTTAGACAGGATTGATATCCATATTGAAGTAGCGGGAGTGAGACGTGAGGATCTTTTAGGAAAAGGAGTGGGAGAGCCATCGCCGCAGATTAAAAAAAGAGTTAACCAAGCAAGTAATATTCAGCTTGAGCGATTTAAGAGAACTTCCCTTTACTGTAATGTTCAAATGAATCCCAAACATATTCGCAGGTTCTGCAGCCCTGAAAAAGAAGCACAGGATTTGCTACGATCTGCTATCTCCGAGCTTGGTCTTTCGGCTCGGGCCTATCATCGCATCTTAAAGATTTCCCGTACTATAGCTGACCTTGACAGCAAGGAAAAAATAAATTCGGCTCACATCTCAGAGGCTCTACAGTATAGATGTTTGGACAGGCAACTCTGGAGAAGATAACAAGGGAATTTTTCAGAATAAAGATAATGGTTAAATAGAAAATAAAAGTCGGAGGAGGGTTATGAAAGTAAAGTGGGGAACGGTTGGTATAATCATTGCTTTACTAATCTTAGCGGCAAGTATCTTTTTTGCCGGGATAAAGGTCTCTCAGACCGTCACCTCAAATGCTGAGCTTTTAAGAGAGAAAACGAAGCGGGATGCTGTCTCTCTTATCTGGGCCTTCAGGAAATCCTCTGTAGAAGACAGAACTCTAACTTCTGAGGATCTTAAAGCCGGATATGACTTCGCTGATAGTTTCTTAGGATCGATGGAGTAGGATTCTTTGAGATCCTATTAATATTTTCTCGATACGTGCTCATCTTCTTTTATATAAAATCTTAATTTAAGATTTTTCCCAACTTTGATACCGATTCTTCCGGTAGAGACTATGTCAAATTTCTCTGGTCTACCTTCTTCAACCCACAGATGGCTGCCCGCCAGGTCAGCCCCGTTATCTTCAATAGTGATGCCCAGCGCCTGGGTGAGCTTGCCAGGACTATTGGTTAAATTCTTGATATCCTGGGTTTTTCTTCTTTTCTTCATTAGCTGGATACCTTCTACTGGCTCAAGTGCTCTTATTAAAACAGCCCCTGGGGTTCCTTCCGGCTCAGTGACCACATTAAGCATATGATGCATCCCATAGACAAAATATACGTAGGCTACTCCTGGTTTAGCCCACATTATCTTTGACCGGGGAGTCTTCCCTCTACGGGCATGGGAGGCTGGATCTTTATCCCCATAGTAGGCTTCAGTTTCAACTACTCTGCCTTTGGCGATGCCTTCAGGGGTTCTACAGGACAAAATCTTTCCCAATAGACTCCTGGCTACTTCTCTGGTGTCTCTTTCATAGAAGGATCTAGGGACTGTTCTTGGCATAGAAACGAGCCTTACTTTGCCGCAGAGAGATGTCTACCCCAGTAGTCTTTTATCACTCTGCGGGCCGGTTTACCTTCGTACAGCACTGCGTAAAGTTCCCTGAATAAAGGTAAGTCTTTATTGAGGTCTAACTCACCCTTTTTCTCTAATCTTTTTGCCAACCTATGCATACCTCTGGCAGTAGCATACCCTTCAATTGTCTGCCCCTTCATCTTTTCCAGAGCTTCTTCAATTTTCATGCCCTGGCCAAGGAGCCTTCCTAGAGCTCCGTTACGACCGCTCTGCACGGTAAGGTACAAATCTCCAACTCCAGCAGGACCTGATATCGTCTCTAACCTGCCACCTAGAGGTAAAATGATTCTGGACATCTCAACTACAGCCTGCGACATTAGGGCAGCCTTGGTATTGTCCACGGGTTGGCCTAATCCATCACATATCCCAATCACAATGGCAAATGCATTCTTCATGGCCGCACAGAGTTCTACTCCAATCATATCGGTGGTGGCATTGGTTCTAAATCTGGAGTTTCTGAATGCACAACAACAAGATTTTGCCTCTTCCATGATTCTTGCTCCAAAAACGACCTCGGTATGAATTTCTCTTATCAGTTCATTCGCCCGTGCTGGACCGCCCATACCTACAATTTGAACTCCATCAAGTAGTCTCGAGGAAATTTTTTCTTTAATTAAGTCGCACAGCGTTAAATGAGGATGAGAAGGAAGGCCTTTAGCCACATTGACAACTATTGTTCCCTTTTTGAAGAAAGCCTCGGCTCGCTGAATAATTTTTCCCACGGCGGAGGAGATTACAGCAATTATAACAATGTTTCTTTTATCCACGGCCTCCTCTAACTCGGTAGCCTGAAATAACCTAATGTTAAGAGGGAGCGGAGAATGTAAAGTGGGATGTTCTTTACCCTTTCTCAAAGCATCAATAATATCTTTATCCAACTCAGTTCCCCAAAGGTTTACCTCATGGCCTCTTCTGGCAAGATGAGCTGCTGTAGCTGTTCCCATCATTCCTGCACCGAGTACTGCCATTTTCCCCATCTTTTATCCTCAAGATATTTGAGGGGGAAACATCCCCCCTCAACGGCCCTATCGGCAAAGCCCACTCTCGCTTCGCTCAGGGCAAGAGAGGGCCTGCTCCTCCCGTTTCAACACCTCAGTCGATAATGACCCAAAGAAATTTTTGAAATCCGATGTTTCAAATTACTAACAATATCGTATGTAATCCATTATAATCCCGTAGACAAAGAGGGTCAAGAAAAATTCAGGCCATTATCGCTCGGAAATTTGACAATTTTCTCTTATTCTGCTATTTTCTTATGTGAAAACAAACTGGTAAAGTAGCGAACTGGCAATCCATACTTCTATCTAGAGTCGATCGACATCTGGTCAACTCAGTCCCTTAAGAATCATCCCGTCGAGTTCCGGCAGAAAAAGAGACAGATTCGTAAGTTAAAGCTCAAGGTAAAAAATCTCCCCTGCAGCATAGTATCCTGGATCATTTAACAGGGAGAAAACTATGATCCAATTATCTATTTTTTGACCTTGGAAACCAGAGGAATGAGCGTCATGGTATGGGAAATACCGGGAATTTTTCGAACTTTTCCTTTGACAATCTCTGCGAGTTTCTCAGGGGCGGGCTTAATAAGACCAGTTTCTACTTCTAGGACGGCTAGAATATCATAGTCACCAGGAACGATATGAACCTCATGTATTTCCTTAAGCTTCAGGAGTTTTTCCACAATGATATCTTCTTTACCAGTCGCAACATTGATTAAGAGGAAGGCTCTGGCAACACTTCTCATATCCCTGAACTGGGTATTTTTCAAGTATACCACCTCCTTTTGTTCTTAAGAAATTATAGCACTAACAATGAATATCGCAAGTGTGGCCCAAAGCGTTGAAGTTTTCTTGGAAAAAGGTGGTCTTTGACCAATTTTTTTGGGAATTCTCTTTTGATGGGAGAGAATCTCTTTAGATAACCAAGTTTTAAAGTCCCAGAAGTTGGCAAATCTGGGGTCGCGAGAGGAGGTTTAATTATGCAAGGATGGTTGGACCTTGGGAATATTCTCCTTGCTTGTCTTATCGCGGGCTCTCTTTTTGCTTTTATTGTTCTTGCCACCTGGGGTGCCAAAAGTTCTAGAAGTAAAATCCGCATGAAGCAGATAAGGACACTGTTAGAGAGAATTGAGGAAAAAATCATAGACTGGAAGATTGAATACCTGGAGTACCTTAAAGGGGTAGAGCTCGATGAGATAGAGCGGATTTTTGAGAATTTAGGAAAGGTCAAGGAGCGACTGGATCGCCTGGTGGTGTCAGAAAAATACCTTTCCTCAAAGAAAAAGTATCCCGATAAACTTCTGAGTGCTCCAGAGGCAGCCGAATACCTGCACATTTCCCTTCTCGAGTTGCTTCAGAAAGCACGAGAGGGAAAGATATTCTGCTCCAAGCAGCGAGGTGGCTGGAAGTTTAAAAGATCCGTCTTAGACAAGTGGAAAAAGAAGACAGAAAAGAAAAAAAAGGAAGAAACCAAAGTTCTTACTCATGTCTAGAGCGCTGGATTTTTCCTCTACCTATTCTCATGGACTCTTCTTAGTATGTCCCAGAAGGCTCCTCGATAGCCTTTCTTGATAGCATCTGCTAAGATGCTGTTGTCATTATAATTGTAGTTATCATCTACCTCTTGGGTGGTGGGAAGGAAAAACCTTTCATCTCCTCCAACCAGGGTGGCTACAAAGGGCAGTATCTTTTCTCCTACTAAAGATGAAACGTAGAAAATTGGCTCAAAGAAATCTGCATTTTCCTTAATCTTGCCGTAAAGATTTTTATTATTTTCTAGACTACCCTCTCTTAAGACCATCTCAGAAAGACGAGTCCCCGGATAAATCCTTATCCCTGTGGCTACCCCAACTCGGGAAGGTTTTATCTTTTTCATCAAACCCACAGTCTCTTTGAGAGTGTAGTTGGTTTCACCGGGACCGCCCAACAATAAGTCGTACATGAAGGTAAGGCCGTGCTGGTGACAGATCTTGGCTGTTCTCACTAGATCATGCGAAGTAAAATCTCGGTCCAGTCGTTTCAACATCTCATTAGATCCACTATCCACTCCAAAATCAACACCCTCACAGCCTGATGTTTTCATAAGGGAAGCTAGCTCGGGGGTGAAAGGAGTAGGGGAGGCATAGGTGTACCAGAATATTCTACCAGCCAAACCCCTTTTGATTATTTCCTCACAAATAGCCTTAGCATGATGATAAGGTAGATTAAACTCACTATCACAGAAGTGAAAATAGTTGATCCCTTTGCCAAACATAATCTCTATTTCATCTACTACACCCCGAGACTGGCGAAGTCTCACTTTCCTCCCTTTGCATAGAGGATCAAGGCAATATATACAAGTCTTGCTGCACCCCCTTTTGGTTTCAATTGCTCCCATTCCCCCTTCCTGAAAATATCTCTCATTGTCTATTGCATCTCTGGTTAACCGGAGGGTTCGGCTCAAATCGACATTTTTAGTAGGATTTCTTCGAAAGCCTCCTTGAGTTTTATAGACAAGACCAGGGATACTAGAATAACGACGCTCTTCTCGAATTACTTCCAGAAAAGAAGGAAAAGAGTCCTCCCCTTCCCCGTAAATACCCAGGTCAAGCTCGAAGAACTTTAAGATTCTCTCGGGCATCACGGAAAAGCCACTTCCTCCCAGAATTATGGGAGCATCGGTCCTGGACTTAATATAATCGGTTATCTCTTTTATCCGAGGCAAGAAAAAGTCCTGAGATATCCAGAACGAGTCATCAACATTTCTGATGGTAACGCCTATGGCCTGGCAAGAATTTTTTTCAAAATAATCATTCACTAAAGTTTTAAAATTTGAAGAAAAGGCAAGATCAAGCACATCGACCGCATATCCTTTTTCTTTAAGTGAAAGGGTAAGATAATCCAGAGCAATGGGACAGACCACCGGTTTTAGTTGATTGGGATTAATAAGCAGGATCTTTTTGGCGGACATCTTCTCACCCCTGACAACTTTTTTCATAATAGTTGAGGTCATTTCAGGTGTCAAGAAAAGCAAATTTTTTTTGACAAATTGGATCATTTGTATATGATAAGTCAGAAATTAATTCATAGGAGAGGCTTAAAAAGAGAGTTTTTTTCTTGAGTGGCAGGTGAATTTCGACCTTTGCGGAGGAGATAAATGAGTTTGAAAGACGAAGTGGGACTTTTTAGCGGAAGGGCAAATCCGGCTCTGGCAAAAAAGATAGCCGATTACCTTGGAATTCAGCTAGGAAAGATGGAAATTAGGTACTTCAGCGACCGCGAAGTATATGTTAAGATCAATGAGAATGTGAGAGGAGAGGACGTCTATTTACTTCAGCCTACCAGTCCTCCTGCCAACGAGAATATAATGGAACTACTTATAATGATCGATGCCTTTCGAAGAGCATCGGCAAGGAGAATTGCTGCCGTCATACCCTATTATGGATATGGCCGACAGGATAGAAAGGACCAACCCCGAGTTCCCATCACTGCTAAACTGGTAGCTAATTTAATTACCACGGCGGGAGTGGAGCGCGTGCTCACCGTGGATCTTCACGCTGCCCAAATCCAGGGATTTTTTGATATCAAAGTGGACCATTTGTTTGCTGCTCCGATAATTATAGATTATTTTCAAAAAAAGAAACTTCTGGACTTAGTGGTGCTTTCCCCTGACATGGGAGGAATGAGAAGAGCCCGTGCTTATGCCAGAAGGCTAAATGCATCTTTAGCCATAGTGGATAAACGAAGACCAATGGCTAATGAGGCTGAAGTGGTACGCCTAGTTGGTGAGGTAAAAGGAAAGGAGATTCTTATCGTTGACGACATGATTGACACCGGGGGGACTCTGATGGCGGCTATGGAGGTTTTGCAGAAAGAAGGTGCTCAGGCTATCTATGCTACTTGTACTCATCCGATTCTTTCCGGGAATGCCTACGAGGAAATTGACAAATCGCCCTTGAAAGAGCTGGTGGTTACCGACACTATTCCCCTCGATAAAGGAAGAATAAAATCTAAAATAAAGGTTCTTTCAGTTTCTTCCTTGCTGGGAGAGGCTATAAAACGTATTCATGAAAATAGATCGGTGAGTTCCCTGTTTGTTTAACCAAAAATCCAGGAAAGTATTAATATCTAGAAGATTTATACGCGTATCGAGGGACTTTCCTCGGAGCGAAGCGACGAAGGGGAAGAGTCCCGAGATATTCCTGATTAAAGGAGAGAATTCTAAATGGAAAAAAGAAAGCTAAAAGTAAAGTTAAGAGACAGGACAGGTAAGGAGTATGTAAAAAAATTAAGAAAAAATGGACTCTTACCTGCGGTGCTCTATGGCCCCCATCTTAAAAAAAGTCTACCCCTCGAGGTAGATATGAAGGAACTCCGCAGTTTTCTTTCCCAATCTGATAAAGCGAAGATCATCACTCTGGAAATAACTGATCAGAAAACGGATAAACAGCATAATGTCATAATCAAGGATTCACAGTGGGATTTAATAAAAGGTGATCTCCAACACCTTGATTTTTATGCCGTTACTCGAGGAGAGACTGTGACCACCACTGTACCAATATCCTTTGTGGGAAAATCTCAGGGAGAAAAAATCGGAGGTATCGTAGAACATCTGGTGCGAGAACTAGACTTAGAATGTCTACCCAAGGATCTTCCTTCAATTATTGAAGTGGACATAACTCCTCTCGGGCTGGGTGATTCTCTCAGTGTGGGAGATGTAAAGGTTCCCTCGGGTATAAAGGTCCTCACCCATCCCCAGGAGGTTGTAGTCTCCGTAGTTTTACCTGCGAAAGAAGAAGTCAAGGTAGAAGAAAAAGAAGCAGTTGAAGAGGTGGAAGTGGTTGGCAAGGAAAAAGAGATAGAAGAGACAGAAAAAGAGGAAACCGAGAAAAAGGATGAGGGCAAGGAGTGAGGGTGATATTCGGACTGGGCAATCCAGGGCCTGAGTACCGACAGAGTAGACACAACCTGGGGTTTCGGGTGGTGGAGAATCTTTCTCAAAAATATAAGATTGAGCTGAACTCCTATTCTCATCAGGCTTTAATAGGAAAGGGATGTATAGGAAAAGAAGTGGTCATCCTGGCCAAACCCCTGACCTTTGTAAATGCTGCTGGTGAGTCGCTTTACCAGATCAAGCAAAGTTACCGAGTAAACTGCGAGGATATCATACTGATAAGCGACGATGTGGATCTAGATTTAGGAAGACTCAGAATCGCCAGCAAGGGAGGAGACGGAGGTCACAAGGGATTAAGGTCGGTTATTCGGTCTTTAGAAACAAACCTCATACCACGCCTCCGAATCGGAATAGGCAGGCCCAATGAAGAAGTAAATTTAAAAGAGTATGTACTGGGTGAGTTTAACGCCCGGGAAAAGAAAGTAGTTGAGGCCGCCATAGATAGAGCCAGCCAAGCTATAGAGACGATAATCAGTCAGGGAATAAATAAGGCTATGAGCAAATATAATTCTAACGGTGAACAAATAGGGGAGTAAAAAGAGAAAATGCTACACATCATTGTCTCAGCAGCAGTGGGGATAATTGGACTGATCGGGGTGAGCTTTCTGGTGAGAGGAATTCTCAAAGCAGATCCGGGGAATGAATTGATGCAAAAACTCTCTAAGTCCATTCAGGCCGGAGCGAGAACTTTTCTTCTTACCGAGTATAAAGTGGTGGCCATCGTCGTAATCTTGGTGGCTATTTTTTTGAGTTTGGCCCCGTTTTTTGGTCAGGGGGTCCAGGTTAACTGGCAAACAGCCTTGGCCTTTGTGGTAGGAGTATGTGGGTCTGCTTTGGCCGGCTGGATTGCTATGAGTATCGCCACCAGAACCAACGGAAGAACCACCCAGGCTGCCAGGTCCGGACTAGGCCGGGCTCTCAATCTTTCCTTTTCTGCCGGAGCTGTGACTGGCCTTTCCATAGTCTGTGTGGCTTTTCTGGGTCTGGTGATTATTTCTCTCGTATTCAAAGGAAAATCGGTTATTGTCAATGGATATGCAATGGGAGCTTCTCTAATGGCTTTATTTGCCCGGGCTGGAGGAGGCATTTACACTAAAGGTGCTGATATGGGGGCGGATCTGGTGGGAAAGGTAGAGGAAGGTATCCCTGAGGATGATCCCCGCAATGCCGGAGTAATTGCAGACAATGTAGGAGACAATGTGGGGGATGTCGCTGGACTGGGGGCTGATCTCCTCGAATCATATGTAGAGTCGATTATTGCTACTCTGGCCATTGCCGCCAGCATGGTTCTTATCTCATCTAGCTATCGTCCCTTGAGTTATCTTCCTTTTTATCTGGCTAGCTGGGGAATTATTTCCTCCTTGATAGGAATTGCCTGGATTAAAGGGGTGAGGATAAAGGATCCTCAAAGTAGATTAAACAGTGGAACCTATTTGGGAGCTATCCTCATGATTGCCGGATCCTTCTTTATTATAAGGTATCTTGGCATAGCATATGAGAACTACTCTGTTCTAGGACCCTTCTGGGCTATTATCGCTGGAGTAATTTCGGGTCTGGTTATAGGGGAAGTGAGCGTTTATTATACCTCCAGTAAATACAAGCCAGTTAAAGACCTGGCTAATTCCTGTCAGAGCGGTCCGGCAGTAATGGTGGTAAGCGGTCTGGCTCTGGGGATGCACTCTACTTTAATTCCCGTGGTGGTGGTGGCAGCGGCTACCCTGATTGGATTTTTGGTTGCGGGAATGTACGGGGTAGCCATAGCTGCTCTGGGTATGCTCTCCATTTTAGGAATCACTCTGGCGGTTGATTCCTACGGCCCGGTAGCAGACAATGCCGGAGGAATTGCCGAGATGGCTCATCTTCCTCCTGAGGTTCGCCAGGTAACCGACAAGCTCGATGCAGTGGGAAATACCACCGCTGCCATTGGTAAAGGATTCGCTATTGGATCAGCAGCTTTTGCTGCCCTGGGGTTAATGACAGCCTATCGGGCTACCATAAATTCCCTTTCTTCTCATCCTTTCTCTCTTTCTCTGGCTGATCCTAAGCTTATTGCGGGTCTGTTGGTGGGCGGTATGGTTCCTTATCTTTATGGCTCTATGTTAGCCAGAGGAGTGGGAAGGGTGGCTTCTGGGGTTGTAGAGGAGGTAAGGAGACAGTTTAAGGAAATTCCAGGTCTTATGGAAGGCAAAGGCAGGGCAGACCCTTCTCAGTGTGTAAACATAGCTGCCCAGGGAGCACTAAAGAATATGATGCTCCCCGGGATTCTGGCCATAATCTTTCCCATAGGTATTGGCTTTTTTTTAGGACCGGTGGCCCTGGGGGGATTTCTGGTGGGAAGTCTGGTAACCGGTCTTCAATTGGGAATTCAGACAGCTAATAGTGGTGCCGCCATGGACAATGCGAAAAAGTATATCGAGGAAGGAAATCTCGGAGGCAAAGGTTCCTACGCCCACAAAGCTAGCGTGATAGGTGACACAGTGGGGGATCCTCTGAAAGACACGGTCGGCCCCTCTATTAATATCCTCATTAAATTAATGGCGGTAATCTCCCTGGTTCTAGCCCCCGTATTTGTGATTTTTCATTAAAAGAGGAGAAAAATGGAAAAGAAGGTAAGGCCTCCGGCAGTAGCCGGTACATTTTATGAAGGGACAAAAAAGGCTCTTTTAAAGCAAATTGAGGACTGTTATACCCATTCCCTGGGTCCGGG
>NJBP01000012.1 GCA_005223085.1 Candidatus Aerophobetes bacterium Ae_b3b
GTTGACAGAGAGGTTGTAGCCATAGGGGGCACCGATCGCGGGGCGGACACTGCCGTGGTAATAAAACCTGCCCACGCCCAGAAGTTTCTTAGTCTGGAAATCAGAGAAATCCTGGCCAAACCCAGAAAAACTTAAATCTATTCTCAGTAGTCTAAAACTCCATTCTTCCCCATTAATTATTGAGCTGCTGGGTTTAATCTTGGGAATCAATCTTTTCCGATAGTATCCTCTGGGGAAAGGGATTGTATCGGTTTCTATTTTGCTCTGTTCTGGGTTGACTTGTAGATAAGCCTTGGTTAACATTTAAAGAGGGAGAACTAAAATGACGGATAGACAACGATTTAAGTTGATTGCCAGGTGTGAATTGAAGGGTGAACTATTTGTTCCTTCTGATTTTCAATGGTTCTGGCATCAGACACTGGTTCGATGGGTAAATGAGGGGGCACCTCCGGAGATACTTTCCAACGAACACCGGGCAAAATTCTTTGAATTTGGCAGAGTGGAAACACTTCCCGTTGTTTCAGGCATTTCAGATCTAGGACCGTCAGGAGGACCTCCCTATGTTGCACCCGTTATACCCCGCTATGAAAGAAGAGTATTAAAGGAAGATCTGAGGACAAGGGTTGTCATTAATGAGGGTGGGGTGAAATACCGGGAACACAAGGATGACCCAGAGAAAATGCCCCAGTGGCTTGAATATCCGGCATCCAACAAAAAGGGATGGAAGGAGTACAAAAAAAGATTGGATCCCCACGCGGCCCTGCGCTGGCCCGCCTACTGGGAGGATTATGCTCGTTCAGTGAGGGAGAGAAATTATGCCCTGGGAATAAACGTGGGGAGTTTCTTCGGTTTGCTACGAGAATGGGCGGGACTGGAGAATCTACTGGTTATGTTTTACGATGAGCCTGAACTGGTAAATGAGATGCTGGATCATATGGAGCAGTTTGAACTGGAGATCATAAAAAAAGTGGTGAGAGACGTTGACCTTGATTTTGCTTATTTTTGGGAGGATATGGCCTATAAAAACGGTTCCCTGATTTCACCTCAAATGTTTCGGGAGTATCTAATACCCCGATACCGATCAATCACTCAACTTTTAAGAGACAACGGGATTAATATCATACTGGTGGACTCTGACGGAGATACCAGACAGTTAATACCTCTGTGGATAGAAAGTGGTATTAATGGACAGTACCCCTTAGAGGCAACGGCGAATATGGACGCGGTACGATTAAGAGAGGAGTATCCAAATTTCATTCTCATAGGAAATGTCGATAAACGCGCCCTGGCCAAAAACAAGGAGGCGATCGAGGAAGAGCTGTCAAAGAAAATACCCTATCTTCTCTCCCGGGGAGGGTATTTTCCGGCCATAGATCACTTTGTTCCCCCCGATGTTTCTTTCAAAAACTACCTGTACTACTTGGAGTGCCTAAGAGAAATGGCAGGAACTTGATCTGCTTATACCATCTACGAATAACAAATTTTTTCTCCCCCTCTTCCACTTTGTCTTCATAACTGTCAACAGGAATTCTCTTCTCCATAATTTCTGCTAGCACTTCTTTAAGTCGACGAATTCTAACCCCTCCTTGAAGTCCCTTTTTGTATTTGTCACAGTGTAAACAGCTTTCGATTACCTGCTCTTTATTAAGGATAACAACAACATGCCCTCTCCTTACGATTATATCTAGAGGCTCTACCTTTTTGATGATCTGATCAACCTTTAAGCCAGCTATCCGGACAGGGGCTCCATAGCTAACTAAACTACTTGTATTTCGAGGGGTGTAACCATTTGTAGCTTGATAGAGTAGACCCGAGCAATCTACTCCTTTCAACATCCATTTATCCTGAACCCTTAAAGAAATTGAAGAACTCAGTCTATAAAAAGAGGGCATTTGAGGGACACCATCTTTATAGTTGCCGCCCCCAAGGTAATTACTACCTTTGGCCGCTAGAAGATTTTGGATAATAGTTTGCTTTGAAGGTAGTATCTTTGGTCTTTCAGGAGGTTTTGTTTTCACCATTTTTACAAATCTGCTATCGATAAAATAACCTTTGTTCGTTGGGTAGGGATAGTCTTTTGTTGTTACTCTGTATATTATCCTCCCATCCTTGTTAATGATTTTTTTAATTTTAAATACTGTTTTGGGAAGAGCGATAAATTCTAATCCTTTAATCTGATTATCCTCGTCAAGGCGTAAAGTGCTCCCATCCTTTCCTCCAAAAACATCGGGAAAATCTGGAGTATGTAAAACAGGTGTAGGTAGGGTAGCGATGCCGTACTTAGCTAAATCTTCTGCAGTTAACCCCGAGTTTAACTCTCCAATTAGAAGGAAAGCAAAAATTACAACTGCTAGCACTTTTCTTAACAGCATAGTCTATTTTTGTTGATCCTCGAGTTTCAAAAATACAGGATATTGTAAGCCTTTACCGCATGACTTGCCGACTCGGTCCTTTTTTCTTGGGAGAGTTTAGCCAATTTCTGCCCGGAGGTATACACTCCGTCTCGGGCTTTCTGGAAGTTGAACCGGGAAGCGGGAAAGGGATCTTCTTCGATCATGACTTTGAAAATATAAGTTTTCATCTTTCGTTCCTTAATGATTGGTGGCTATTGGTTCTACAGAGCTCTAATGTTTAACTTTGACCTTTGTTTCATCCTAAGGTTTAGGAGAAGGTTTGTCAACATTACGCGATTCTCACCAAGCGTTCTGCAAAGACTTGCGATTCGTCCAGTTCTCTGCTATTCTTTTTCTCGGCCATCATATCCTCCTTTTCGATAAGGGTTCTTGTTCTTAATTCTCCTTATCTTGGAGGAAAGATGGCCTTTTTGTCAAGGTCATCCAATTTTACAGAAATTATAGGGCTTAATCGATAAAGGAGTTTCCCCAATAGAACTCAAAACCTTTTTTGGTGAGATAGTTTTCACGATCCTGCTGCAATTTTGCTGCTTTTTCAAGAAATTGAAAAGTCTTTACTTTTCAGCAACTAAAAAAGAGGCAGAATGGACTTGAGAAAATGATATTTTTATGCTATAATACAATTAAAAGTAGGAAAACGACCGCAAATACACTCGGAGGTGGATATATTCTCGCTCCAGCTCATAACATCCAACCTGATACTCCTCCAGAAAATGTTGTTGCGATGTACAAAGCAGCAGAAAAATATGGAAGATATCAGTGAAATGAGTTCCTATGAAGATTCGTTTTAAAATCACGAAGATAATTCTTTTATAAAAAGAGGATTTGTATTTCTAAGAAGACCTATAGAACGACGAACAAATTATTTTACTGGCAGGCAAGAAGGTAAAAATGAGGGAAAATAACTACACTCTTGAAATGAAAAATATACATAAATCCTTCGGCGGGATACACGCACTCATAGATGTGAGCCTGGAACTGAGGCACGGAGAAATCCTTGGACTGGTGGGAGACAATGCGGCAGGTAAATCGACCCTTATGAAAATCTTGACCGGTGCCTATCAGGCTAATAGGGGGAGGATATTTTTTGAAGGAAGGGAAGTACATATCACCAATCCCCGAGTGTCAAGACAGGTTGGAATTGAAATGGTTTATCAGGATTTCGAATTGTGTCCGAATCTGAATGTCCCTGCCAATCTGTTTCTAGGCAGGGAAATTACAGGTAACTTCTTTAAGGCGCTTAAAAACAGGCAGATGGAAAACAAGGCGGTTGAGATCCTTGGCAGGCTCAAGATAGACATAAAAAACTCTAAAATAAAGGCTAACAGACTTTCAGGCGGCCAGCAGCAGGCCCTGGCTATAGGAAAGGCGGTTAGCTTCAATCCGAAGGTTGTAATAATGGACGAGCCTACCGCGAGCCTTGCGGTGATGGAGATAGAAAAGGTGATCGATTTGATCCTGCGTTTTAAAGAGCAGGGCATCTCTATAATTCTTGTAACTCACAGATTGGACGATATATTCAAAGTTTCCGATAGAATTTTTGTCCTGAAGCACGGTCGAAGAGTGGATGTAAAAGAAACTTCGCAAACAAACAAGGATGAAATTATAAAACTTATGTTTTAAGCTTAAGAAAAAAGTTTTAAGGAATAAATATGCATGTGAAAAAACATAACCGGCAGCTAACATTAAGTGAGCGAAGAGAAGATTTTGTAAAAGTGGGCTTTTTAAAAAGCCTCCTGGTACACCCCGAGGCAGGTATAACTATTGCTGTCGTTATATTACTCATCGTCTTCTCAGTTGCATCACCCAGTTTCCTGACGGCATACAATATTTTTAATGTTGCAAGAAATGTCGCGTCCTATGCTTTTATAGCCATTGCCCAGGCACTGGTTATCGTTGGTGGAGGGATGAACCTTTCTGTGGGAGCCATAGGCGGGCTTGCGGTAGTCACGACAGGATATTTCATCGATGTTCAGGGTTTTTCTCCAGCGATAGCTGTTATTATAGCCCTTTTAGTTGGGCTGGCTGCCGGCGCATTCAACGGTGTAATTATAACCAAGATAGGTATCAATTCTTTCGTAGCAACACTCGCAACGCTGTTTGTTTTCACCGGTATTGTATACGGAATTACCAAAGGATATCCCTACATAAACATTCCAAAGTCTTTCACCATCATTGGAAGAAAGGGTATATGGGGATTGCCTTACCTTTTTTGGCTCATGGTAGTAGCTCTGGGCTTCATCTTTTATCTGTTTAATTTCAGACGCTTTGGCAGATGGCTTCTGGCGACCGGCGGTAGCAAGGAAGCAACGAGAGTATCGGGAGTCAATGTAGATAGGATAATTTTGCTTTCACATGTATTATCCGGCCTGTTTGCTGCGATTGCCGGTGTGCTCTGGGTCTCAAGGATGGGCTCCGCCCAGCCGGCAACTGGGCAGGACTGGCTTATCATATCATTTGCGATAGCAATAATCGGCGGAACTGCTTTGAGCGGAGGGTCAATTTCGGCCCTGGGCCTTCTCATGGGCAGTGTAATAATTGTTCTGATCAGGAATGGGTTGATCCTGCTCGGGGTAAATATATATTTTGAGCAGACTTACCTGGGACTTATAATCCTGCTAGCAGTTACTGTGGACAGAATAAGGGCTTTTTATTACCAGAGGGCAGGTATTTAAATACTCAAGCTGCAGCAATAGGTGGAAGACTACTCCTATTTTTCAAGGTACCAAGAAAGGGTCAAAAATCAAGTAAAGGAGGTGATGATAGCTACTTTAAAGGCAAGACCCTTAACCAATTAAAGGAGGACTAAAAAATGAAAAAGCTTTCAATCTTACTGCTGACAGTAGTACTTACCACAGTATTTGTTTGGGTTGGCTTTGCGGCAGGCCAAAAGAATCCAGCTGAGTACAAAATTGCATGGTTCGCTCCTATACCGCACCCTTACTTTGATGCTGTAAAGAAGGGTATAGAGGCCTGGGAAAAGGACACCGGGATTGAAGTAAAAAAGGTAATAGGGCAGGAATGGACACAGAAGAATGAGAATGAAAATGTTGAGGCCCTCGCAGCGCTGGGCTATAAGGCCTTCTCTATCTATCCAGCCGACCCGACTGCAGCAAACGGCCTCTACGAAGAGTTGGTCGAACACGGAATATATGTGGTTAACTTTGGCGCAAAAACGACAGAGCCAACTCCGGCTTCATTTTACGTGGGCACAGACATAAGACAAGCTGCGCTGGATGCTGCGGAAAAGCTGTGTGAACTGTTGGGGTATAGAGGGAATATCCTGAATGTGCTTGAGATAATTGAAGATGTAAACACCATCGTCCGGGACAAAGCCATAAAGGAGGTTGTTGCAAAATACCCCGATGTTCACATCATTGGTGAAGTAGCCGACATAAAGAGCGTTGAGGAGGGCATGGAAAAGATTCAGAATGCCCTTGCGGCCCAGATCGAGGAGATCGATGGCGTTATCTGCACCGGTTTTACCATTACGGTTGCGGCAACGATCATTCTTTCAGAGTTTCATGAGACGCAGGAAAAATATATTCGATTCGTCGGCATTGATGATGATCCGTCGGTGCTGAAAGCAATCAGGGAAGGTCTTATTGACACTACCGTTGCCCAAAACCCATGGGGAACCGGCTACATAAGCGTTGAAGTGTGCAAGCGCTTGCTGGACGGATGGACACCAAAACCTGATGGTTACTCTGTTTATGCAGGGCACGTATTTGTTACGAAGAGGAATATCGATACCTATTTTGATGAGCTGGTTAATTTGACAATGGATATTGGGGAGGGCCTGGAGAATAAAAACATGAACCCGCCTAAAGAGTAAGTGGGTTAAGCATTTTCCATTAACGAAGGGCAAGGAGTCAAGGAAGGGGGGAAATTCCGTCCAGGAAGGCGGCTTAATTTCCGCCCTTCCTAGTTATTAAAAGGAGGTAAAAAAGTATGAGATAAACTGCTCTGTTTGTCGTCTTCCTGTCCCAAAGTGCGACATTCACTACTTTCTTCCAAACTAAAATCTGAATAACCGTAATGGCTAAATGAGGAGGAAATATGACAATAGTAGAGCTAATGAAAAAACGCAGAAGTATTCGAAGGTATAAGATTTCACCTATATCTAAACACCTGATAAATAAAATAATAGAAGCAGCCAGCTACGCTCCGTCGGGGCTAAATCGTCAGCCATGGTTTTTTGTTGCGGTAAGCAATTCAAACTTAAAAGAAAGGATTCGTCAGGAGTGTGAGAAACACGAGCGGAGATTTTATGAACAGGTAAAGGGTAATTTTAGAGAGTCTCTATCCTTTTTTGACCTGTCACCTGTTAAATCTTTTCTCACGCAAGCGCCATACTTAATTGTAGTATTTGCAAAAAAGGAGGACCCGTATTGGAAGGAATCTATATGGATTAGTATCGGCTACATGATATTGAAAATTGAAGAAGAAGGGCTTGCCTCCCTAACCTATACCCCACCCGGGATGTCTTTTTTGAATAAGATGCTCAGCATGTCGAATAACTATAAAGCAGTAGCTATTTTGCCAGTTGGATATCCGGATGAAAAAGTCAATTTGAGCAAGAGAAAACGCAAATTAATTGGTCAATTGGTAAAATTTATTGACTAAATCATCACCTCTAAATCCTAAGGTTTGAAAAGTAAGGAAATCAAAGTATCTGCTAAAAGAGGCTTGCTTCATTCTCTCCGAGCAAATGTTCTTTATTGGACGGGTGCATATTAGATGGTTTAATTCGCGCTCTTGACAAAAAAATGGCGCATAGTATAATTAATTTGTGAGTCTCGTACAGAGCATGTGAATACAAAGAATAGTGCATGAAGACCAGGTAGTGACCATTTCTAAGTCTAGCGTCCGCTTCTTTATGTCTCATCCTTTGAAGCCATCCGTGCTACTGACCGTCTAAAATCTCATAAAAAGACCTTAGACTAAGAGACACAAATAAACATGGTGTTTTTGGTAATGCTCAAAAACCAAGGAGGAAACAATGAGCAAAACCCTGTACGTAGGAAATCTACCGTACACAATCACGATAGAGGAGTTGAAGGGTCTCTTCAGCGGATATAATACTGAGGATGTCAAAGTCATCACGGATCGCGACTCAGGTCGCTCTCGCGGATTTGGCTTTGTACACTTCAACTACGATGGAGAGGCCGAAAAGGCGATCAAAGCTCTCGACGGGCATTCGCTAGGAGACAGAAAGATCGTAGTGAACGAAGCGCGTCCCCGGACGAATCGGAACTCTGGAGGATCCGACCGATCCTTCAACAAACCGATCTTCAACAGATGGTAACAGATCAGTAAGAATCATTAGGTCCCGCCGTTGGTGGCTGACGCCAACGGCGCGCTAGGCAAAAGGGGTTTTTTTTCTCACAAACCGGGATACGGCTTCTCGGATTATGCCAGTGGATGATTTTCCCAGGCTGAGTTTTAGGTTGAAAGTAGTTTTATGCTACCCGAAGGTCTATCCGATTCTTTGGTAATTCCACTCATGAGCACAACCAACTCTCCCCTGCTGATCAAATTTTTCCTGATCGCTTGGTTGAGGAAATACTCAAAGTGTTTCTCGATATCTGGTACCTTATCCACTACCATTGCTTCCACTCCCCAGTATAACAGCAGCTGTTGTGCTGTGCAATAATTGGGCGTGACTGCTATTATCCGGGCCTGAGGACGATACTTTGAAATGATTCTTGCCGTATGTCCAGAAAGGGTAAAGGCCATTATTGTGGAAGCCTTAGTAAGTTGTGCTAACTCGCGGGCGGCAAAAGCGACGCTGTCAGAGATTGTTTTGTGAGGCACAATACCTCTGATATGTAGAAGTTCTTCATACTTTAGGGAAGCCTCAGTAGTAAGGGTTATTTGGTGCATTTCTTTCACTGCTTGCTCTGGGTAGGAACCAACCGCCGTTTCACCGGAGAGCATTACCAGATCTGTTCCATCGATAATAGCATTGGCCACATCCGCCACCTCAGCTCTGGTCGGAACGTAATTACGGATCATTGAATCTAACATCTGAGTGGCGGTAATTACCGGTTTGCCCACTCGGTTACATTTTTGAATGATCATTTTCTGGATGAGGGGAACCTGAGCTCGAGGCAAGCACACACCCATGTCTCCCCGGGCAATCATGATCCCGTCGCAGATCTTGATTATTTCATCGATACTCTCAACTCCTCTATCATCTTCTATTTTGGCTAAAACCCCAATATCTTCTCTCCCCTCTTTTCGAAGTAGATCTTTTATCATCAGGATATCGTCGCTTTTGCGGACAAAAGACTGAGCTATGTAATCAATCCCCAGCTCTATCCCCAACTGAATGTCTTTGATGTCCTTCTTGGTGAGGGAAGGAAACTCAAGCTTTGCTCCGGGAATGTGGATTCCCTTTCGTTCTCCCAGTAGACCACCGATGATAACTCTGGTCGTGATCCTTTCCGGTGAGACCTGGGTAACCTCAAGTTCTATCTTTCCATCATCGATAAATATCCTATCTGTTGGTTTTAAAAATCTGTATAATTCAGGATAAGAGACGCTCGCCCATTTATCCTCTCCGTCTATGTTTCCTGAGAGAAGAAAGAATGAATCGTTCTCTTTTAAATGTAAACTCGTGCTACCTTTGAAAGAACTGATTCGAATTTTGTATCCTTCCAGATCTTGCAGTACCCCTATGGCCTTGCCTATCTTTCGGGAAACCTCCTGGATGGTGGCAAAAAATGCTCGATGTTGTTCAGGAGTTCCATGAGAGAAGTTGAGCCTGGCAATATCCATGCCAGCCATCGCCAACTTTCGTACAGCTTCTTCACTGCTACTTGCCGGACCCAAGGTACAGATTATTTTGGTCTTTCTCTTTTTTTTCATGCGGTATTTGCCTCGCCTACTATCTTCGAGCTGGAAAACATGCAGGTGAACAATGCACCAGAAGAGCCCTTTTGTATCATCTCAGCATGAAACTGGCTTGGATTATTGTAGTTGCTTATTACCAAGCTGCTCCTTCTTTCCTAGCGGTAAACATTGTTACCGTATTCTTAGGATCAGGACGCTCCTGAACAAAGGTTACCGGAAAATCCATGGTTGGTGGGTGCATGGCAGCTATTCTGAATACTGGTCCATCACCGGAGAGCATTAACGTCTTAGCTCCGAGGAGCCACTTCATACCAATAGTTATTGCTCCTGGAGGCGCCAGGGTGTACAGCGGTTTATCAGGAGGATCCCAGTCCCCTCGCAGAGCTCTTATAGAGGTTTCTGGATTCACATGGGGAAGGATGCGAGTGGGAGCATTCTTAAATTCTTCCGGAGTTATATGGGTCCAATGAGTCATGAGGTCTGGAGCTTCCTCATAAGCCAAATGTCCGTGCTCCCCAATACCATCAAAAGAAATGTCCACCCCTTTTCCCTTGGTAATTTCGGCAATTTTCTTACCGATAGCATCAGGATCTCGTGGATCAGGGAACCATATATGATTCTCCGGAATATCAACTTTATTAAAGAGTACTTTCTTGGTTGATCCATAAAAGCTCCAGGGATGGGTCTCCGGTACAGGCCTGTTGGTCCAGTCCAGAACCTCATCCATGTTAAAGGTCCAAACATTCTTCCAACTAATCCTCTCTTTAGCACTCATTTCAATAACATAGCGATACATTAAAGGAGGGCGGGCATAACTTCCAGCAGGGATAATAAATGTTGAGGGTTTACCCTTTGCATTATTCTCCTTTATTTTTTCTATCATAGCTTTGGCTAGCGCCCGCCCGACATCCTCCCACTCGGGCAGTAGCACGACTTTAACGGGACTCCATTTGTCTATTTCTTCTAAGGGCATGACAAGGAGTTTTTCCATATCTTCCTTACTCAAGGTGACATTACGAACTATTCCTTTGAATCTTGGCATTTTTTCCCCCTTGTGTCTTTTTATGGTGATAAACTATTTTTTTCAAAGAGCCGAATGTTTTTGAGTCCTCTCTGGCAAAGTTAGGGTGCCTAGCAGGGGTGCTAGGCACCCTAAAGAGATCGCCGGCTACTTTTCTATTGCCTCTACTGCCGTCATCATATCCCTGGTAGCCTCCTCTACTGTTTTCACTTGCGTTAAGGCATTCATAACTTCTACCGTGCACACGTGGGAAAACTCAGAGTACCAAGTAACTTGAGGTAAACCGTGCAGATATTGAGCCTGCTTCCCAAACTGCTTCCAATAAGGATATAGCTTCAAGAGTTCCGGATCAGTAAATAGCTCTGTCCATATGGGTAAACTTCCTATGGCTAAAGATTGGGCTTTATTGGTCTCCTTATTAGTAATGAACTGGATAAAAGCCCAGGCTTCATCGGGATGCTTACTGGTCTTAGGGATAGCCAATGCCTCCGGAAGAGAGAGAGCCGCACCGATACCCTTGGTTACTCCCAATGGTTTGGGAGCAACTTCTACTTCCTCTACAATGTTTGATACTTCGGGATTGCGAGAGTACCTGTACAGGCCGGGCCAGGCCTGGGGGAAAAAGGCCGTATCCCCGCGGAGAAAAACATTTTGAGATACCTCTTGAGAACTGGTCAGAGAAGCGGGGTCTACGATCCTGTACTTATGAAGAAGATCCACCATAAACTGTAGAGCGCCCACACATTCTGATGAATCCAATGTCGGGTTTCCCCGCTCATCGAGTAACCTACCACCAAAGCTGTGAGCAAATACTGTCTGAGCATTGGCAAGAGCTTGACCCATTTCCCATCCCTCTATGAACCCATACTTGGCTGTGCCTGCCGCCATTAGACGTCGGGATTGTTCAACCAGTTCATTCCAGGTTGAAGGAGGATCTGCAATTCCTGCCTCTTTCAGCATTCTGGCGTTATACATAAAGAATCTCATATCGTTGTTCCAGGTTACCCCATACAAATGGCCCTTGGCAGAAAAGAGACCATTTAGAGCCGGAAGCATATCTTCTATATATTCGGTTCCTGCGTAGTTTTCTAAAGGGAGAAGCCATTCTGTTTCTGCAAACTGGGCCACCCAACAATTATCAAACTCAACCACGTCATAGGCAGAGCTACCTGCAGCCAAGGCAGGCAGAAGCTTGTCGGCTACCCTATCCCAACTTGCACTTACTATACTTACTTTGGTCCCCGTCTTTTGCTCAAATTCTACCGCCTTCTGTTCAAAATAACCCAATATATCCGCCTCGTGATCGGGCATAATCACGGTTATCTCGACCCCAGCCAAAGCTACACAACCAAGTAAGCTAAATATTAAACCTGCCACCAAGACGCTCAGGACTTTCCTCATTTTAAAATCTCCTTTCTATTTTTGGTTCTTTGTCCCTGAAACTACTTTCCACCACCTCCTTTTGGACAAATTTTTTAACTTCTCTTGCGACAAATAAAATACTATATTTTTAATAGCTCTTAAAAGGGCTTATCCTTTGATCGCCCCTCCAGTTAACCCCTTTATTATATACTTCTGGAAGGTCAGGGCTAGTATTACCGGAGGAAGGCTGGCCAATACGCCACCAGTGCTCATCATAACATAATCTGCTCCAAATTTAGTGCTGAATTCCGATACTAAAACAGGCAATGTCTTGACTGCCGCTTGAGTGAGAATCAAAGCAAGAAAAAATTCATTCCAGGCCACTATGAAAGCAAATATACCGGTAGCAGCTAATCCTGGTGCAGCTAAAGGTAAAACAATTCTAACCAATGTACCTAACCGGGAACACCCATCTATCCTGGCCGCGTCTTCTATATCGATGGGTATTGTCTGGAAATACCCCATCATTATCCAAATCGTAAGAGGTAATACAAAAGAGGAATAAGTAATAAATAAACCCAGATGCGTATCCAAAAGACGAAGAGTCATCATAACTACATAAATAGGAATTATAATTGCTACTGCTGGAATCATCTGGGTAGCCAAAATCATTAAAAGAAGAGAGTGCCTGCCTCGAAATCGAAGTCTGGTAAATGAGTAAGATGCAATAGATCCGATGACCAAACATAAAACCGTTGCACTTCCAGCAACGATAATGCTATTCCCCACCGCTTGTTTAAAGTAACGAGCTGCCCTGGTGGTCCTGGTTCCCCCAAATAATATCTCCTTGTAGCTTCTTAAAGTTGGATTCTTCGGTATCCAGTGGGGGGGAACGGAGAGCAGTTCGGTTTTTATGGAGATACTGGAGATGATTAACCAACAAAATGGAACTATGGTAAACAGAAAAATTAGTACAACCAGTGTATATATTAAGACCTGATATGCTGGCAAGTGCTTGAGAAAACCGGTAATTTTCATTTCTACTTTTCTCATCAAATTGTCTCAGCGTATAAGGTTTCGGTGTAAACGAGCCTCATATAGACTACAGCAAACACCAGAATGATCAGAGTTATCAGATAAGATATAGCGGCTCCATATCCAAAACGAAGGAACTTGAAAGTGGTCAGATAGGCATAAAATGTTACTACCTGGGTACTTTCAGCAGGGCCACCCCTGGTTATCATATAGACTATATCAAAGCTGTCTCTTATGGCCCATACTGATTTAAGGACAATCAAAAGTAGTATTATCGGCTTTAGCAGGGGTAGGGTTATATATCTAAAACGACGCCAGGGACTGGCCCCATCCACCTTGGCTGCCTCATATAAAGAGGAGGGAATAGTTTGAAGAAAGGCAAGAATAAAAATAACACCCACCGGGGTTTCCTTCCATATCTCCGCCATTACAACAAAATTCATCGCTACTCTGGGATCCGCCAGCCACACCTTATAAGAATCAATCCACCCTAACTGTAGTAGAAACCCATTGAGTGCACCGTAGCTGCCATCGTATATCCACTTCCACATCATTCCATTTACCACAGAAGAAAGTGCCCAGGGAAGTATTATCAATCCTCTCACAAAGGCCCTACCCTTAAAGTCTTGATTTAACACCAGAGCTATCCCAAGACCGAGAATGATCGCTACTCCTACGCTGACTCCCGTGAAGTAGAAGGTACGTCCTACAGCAGCCCAAAAAACTGGGCTGCGCGATATCTTGATATAATTTTCCAACCCGACAAAGGGAAACTCTCCCGGACGCACTAAATATAACTTATGGAAACTTATATAAACTGAGTAAAGTATTGGCCAGATTATGATACTGAAGATAACTACCAGACTGGGCAAAATTAATAGATAGCCGATCCCTGCCGATGAAGTTAACCATCTTTTCATCTTTTCACTCACATCTATTTATTCAAAAGACTTATTCGCCATGGCGTCAAGCGCTTCTGCCTATAATGCCTTCTGAGCTCAAAACATCTTCCTCGTCCTTTCTCGCAGCAGCCATCAAACTGCGGATATGCGCCGTTGCCCAGAGGAAAGCCACCGCCGCTCCAACGGTGTTGCCCGCCGCTATGCCCAACCAGACTCCCGGAAGACCCCTGTCCAGGATGAAAGCAA
Organism: Candidatus Aerophobetes bacterium Ae_b3b; assembly: GCA_005223085.1. Lineage (GTDB taxonomy): Bacteria > Aerophobota > Aerophobia > Aerophobales > AE-B3A > AE-B3B. Next base: position 13,839 of record NJBP01000012.1, read on the forward strand.
ACACCACCGAGAATAGAGGCGTCAATACCAGGGTACGGATAATTGTTGCTATGAGGGCGTTCATTCCCTTGCCCGTACCTTGGAACACAGCGGAAGACAATATTCCGAAGGCTGCCGTCGGATAGAACAGACACATTATCCTCAAGAAAACTACCAGATCATTGGCGATCCGAGCCGAAGCCTCGGCCTGGGTGAACATCGCCGTGATCTGGAGAGAAAGTAAGAAGATGGCAATCGCTATCAAGACCTCAATGACGATGCCTATCTTCAAAGCGTACATAAAGGCCGCCTCAAGCTTCTTGAAGGCGCGTTGTCCGAAGGTAGCGCCAGTAACCGATACCACGGCAGTGGCCATTCCAAGAAGAGGCAGTATGGCAATGGTGGCCACTCTCCATCCGGTAGTGTAAACTGCCACCCCGTCGGTGCCGCCAACACGGACGAGAATGAGATTTATGATCAACATGGTAAATGACATGGAGAGCTGCTGGGCCGAGGCAGGTAAACCGACCTTAAAGATATCTGCTACGATTTCTCGCTTAAATCGAAAACCACGGAAGCTGAATGAGATGTAGGTGTCTTTCTTGAGGAAGAGCCAATTAAACAGGATCACGGATGTGACGAGTAACGATACAATGGTAGCCCAGGCAGCCCCGGCAACGCCAAGCCTGAGCGTATAAATGAAGATAGGATCCAGCACCATGTTGATGCCGGAGCCCAATGCCATGGCGAACATAGCTCTTCTGGCATCTCCTTCACTGCGCAGTATGGCAGCTGCGATGCTGACGAAGAATACAATTGTGGTACCGGCGAACATTATCTTGGCATAGGATACGGCCATACCAATCGTTCTTCCGGCGCCCAACTGAAGGAAGACGTTCTCAGCGAAGAGGAACAGCGGAATCGTGAAAACCACTGCTACCAAGAGCATTATGATGATTGTATGGGCCGCAACGGCGTCTGCGCCCTTCTTATCTCTGGCCCCTATCCTGCGGGATATGGCAGATCCACCCCCTAGTCCTAGCCCCGTGGCTATGGCCATGGCCATGAAGAAAAAGGGGAAAAAGAACCCCACCGCCGACAGGGCATCAGCACCCAGGCCAGAGACCCAAATAGCATCAACAAGATTGTATATTGTGTGCACCGACATTGCTGCGATCATAGGCAAGGCAAGCTTGATGATGGCTTTTTTGGGGTCACCCAACAGAGTCTTGACGCCCTCAGTCTCGATTTTGGGAGAGGGTGTATCTGACAGGGACTGCCCGGGGGATTGCTCAGTCATGAAAGTTTCCTTGATTCTATAGGATTTAACCAGTTACTGCTTCTTTCAAACCCTTGGCTGGTTCAAACATTGAACCTATATTCCAAATCTATTCGCCGAGATGTCGGATAAGGCCGTATTTCCTGGAAATCACAAGATCTGCCTTTCTGGCTGGTTGGTCTTCTTTCATTCTGTAATCAACGTCCATGATTTCTATAAACTCTGCTGTATAGTCCTTTAACACACCTGGATATTCAAATATTTTATCACCTCTGGTTAACTCAAGTACAGCCTTCTTGCCTATATGTCTTTCTAATAAAGGTTCAAAAGAAGTTGCCATAGGACCTACCAATTCTTTTTTTAATTGCGAGACATATTTATCTTGAGAGGTCAGTATCGCACCACCAGGAGCTGCCCTTTTGGCCTGACCGATTAACAGATTCACTACATCCATCACCGAATCTCTTACGGTCTTGAAGAAATTTTGTATTCTTCTTTTAAGCCTTCTTAAGGCTCGAGGATGATAGGTTCTTTTTAATTCCTTCTCCCTTTCTTTCCTTCTATGTTCATTTAATTCATTGTGGTAGCGAATCAAGGCTTGAATATTAGGATACTCGTGTTTATAGAGAATGTAGCTCGTCTCATCGTGTCCACTTTTATCTTTGTGTTTGGTTGGATAAATTAATTCGAAGCCGGTATTTTCCACGCTCAGTTTACCCCAAATTATTTTGCCAGTCGTTTCTTCCAGGGTTACCAGGTCCTCTGAAAAAGCCTTCAAGCATTTATCCTTAACTCTTCCTCTGATAAAAGCAGCAACGACTGTAACTATGATAATAGAAACTATAGTTATGGCGAATGTATCAGGCATAATAAATTCCTTTTAAAACCCGTCGAAAATTTTGGATAACTGGCCATAAACCAACTTACCACTTATTCAAGAATTCTCTGATGACATGTTCTGGAGATAGATTAAGATAAATTTGACTGGTTGTCAATTTTATGTCCTCTTTTTCCTCCTCCTAAGTTTGAGAATTCACCTTCAGCCTCTTCAATCTTTGCTCACGACGAACTTTTGCTTCTTCACATTTTTTTCTCTGTTCCTGGGTTTGAAGAATGAGCTGAGGAACAGGGGTAGATCGTCCTTTTTCATCAAGAGCTACCATGGTTAGAAAAGCGGTGGCTACCGGGAGAACCTGGCCGGTTTTTATCTTTTCGGTGTCCACATGAACCTCAATCTCCATACTGGTTTTTCCCACAAAGGTGAGCTCTGCTCTCAGGGAAACTACATCGCCAATATGAACCGGATTCTCAAAATCTAATGAGTCTATGGAAGCGGTGACTACGTTAGAGCGAGCATGACGAGAGGCAGCTACATAGGCCACCTCATCTACCAGTCTCATGATGATGCCTCCATGAACATTACCATAATGACTGGCGTGGTGAGGCATCATAACCTGCGAAAGAGTAGTGGTTGACTCTGTTGCTTTTTTCCCTATCAGCATTTGGTACATCTCCTTGGTTCTTTTATCGTCTTTCAATAGAAACAGGTCGACAAGGTAATCGGATTATCCTTATATCTAGAAGAGTGATATGGGAACGTGATTATTTTTACCTCCATGGGTCAATCAGTTTTCCTTAAAATGACTTTTGGTAGAAGGTAGCAACAAAAACCTGAATCTCTTTCTCATCCGTGGTCGCCTGGTAGCCACTTTTTTCTAGTTCTTCTTTTGATGAGGCGAGATACTGACGAAAGGCATTGTAGGGGTAGCCCCAATACTTTGAGGTTCTTTTGGCATCTCGGCAATCGGGATGGTGACGTTCAAATATGGTAAGAGGATAGAGAACGTACCTTCCAGCATAATAGTCTAAAGCTATGGGGTCTCGGCCTGCAAGAACCAGGTCAGCTTTGTAAGCGCTCTCATAGCTTGAAGCTGGTCCTCTGGGACTGACACCAATGTAGCTGGCATCAATCAGATTGAGATCGGGATAGATAACCTCGGCCATTATCCTTCCCATAAGTCCGTGCTCAATCATCCCCTGGTGTTGGTCAAAACCGTCATTACAAAGAGAGGTACTGAGAACGCCCATGTAGTGCTTGGTTGCTGCAGTTACCCCCATCAGTGAATGACTCTTCAGAACCGGCATATTGATAAATTTGACCTGCGAGTTATCATATCTACCTTCCTTCCAGATTCCGTCTTTCAAGCTGATTCGAGTGCCAAATTTGGTGGTAAATATTGGATAGGAGACTCCTCCGGGCAGGTCCACATATCCATCCTTTTCTCTTTCATTCTCTTCGATGATGATAATTTCTCCGGCAGTTCCCCCGATTCCGGTCCAGTCGTATAAGGAGACCTGGTAGCCCTGATTTTCAAAATAGTTTACCACCTTTTGAAAACTCTGACTTTTATCTTCAGCATTACTGCGGTCCGAGTCAAGATATATGGCCCACTGCCCATTCTCCACCACTACTACCTCCCCTGTGAAACCTTCCGGATGATCGATGACTTTCTGAATAAAGGCTTTGAGAAGGTCGGTGTTGGTTCCACCTCGTTCTTGCCACTCCCCATTGATCTTTATGAGAACCGTGTCTTCTTTTCCTATGATCCCTTTTCTCTGGGAAGTTTGGTAAATTGAGAGGCCCTTTTCCTCCATGAGTGAGAAGAGCAAGTCGAGGCTATGGGAAGGGTCTTTCCCTTGGGCTACATACAGAGTTGAGACCGGGTGATCAGAGTGTAGTTCGGTAATGGTTAAATCTTTATTTTGGACATAACTCGTCTCAAGGTTCACAGTTGCATAAAGTAGGCTGAAGACAAAAGAGTTTGAGGCAACCAGCACCCCCATACCCACCAGCAAAATTGCTGATACGACAAAGGCAATTCTTTTTTTGCTCCACTTTCGGTTCTTGGCTTTATTTCCCACGATAAATGAACCGAGAAGAGGAATTCCCAGAAGAACCAGGTCCAGGCTGGCCTTCTGACAGGGATACCTTATACGATCGACACGAGTGCCAGTTCTCAGGAGAAGCCAGGCTAAAGCGGCGAGAGTTATGCCGACAATACCGAAAAGACTATGTTTTTTCCTTATCCTCACCATATCAACAAAATCCTTGTTTATGGCGTTGGAATCTAGTAACTTTCTGTGGGAGATGGACTAATAAGTTTCAAAAGATAAAGATGCTAATTGCCTGTGTTTAGCTACAATTTCTAATCTCCAGGTTCCAATCCGCCCATGTAGATTTTTGAATGCATAGGTTCGCCATCCTCTTGCAGCTAGATTGAATCCAACCTCCTGAGTATAACTGCGGACAAGCTTTCCGTTGTAGTACCATAAATAAGTGATTTCTGTCTTTTTGCCTTTTTCATATCCTGGTCGGCCAAAGACTCTTACAAAACACCAGATTGTGCCGATATCTACAGGGATTCGGGGGGCTTCTTCTTCAAATCTATTTACTGGCGTACAATCATCAACTCTTTCACAGAGGAAAGCTTCCACTTTTATATGGGGATTTTCTAAAATTAAAGGTTCACTTACCTTTACCGTTTTTCTGGTTACATTATTGGTGGTAACTTCCTCAACAGTCTCCGTATCGCTCCTAATCTCGATACGCCGGGAGCATAGTTCCTCCCCATGATGAGCTTCAAGAATCACATAGTTACGATCGGGCACATTTGAGAACTGAAATTGACCTTTTTCATCGGTGACGCTCTGCTTATCTATCTCTTTTATAATCACTATTGCGTCTTTTCTGGGATTATCAAATATATCCCTAACCTCACCTTCGATTTTTAGCTGGGTCTCAGGTGCCGGCGAAGACTGTCCCTGAGAGGATTTTGTTGGCCCAGGTGGAGTAAGAGTTTCTGGAATATTTTTTGCTCCTGTAGATATAGCTAACCCCAGTAAAAGAAATCCTACTCCTACCCCGCCTCCAAAATACTTTAGCTTCTGCCATTTTGGATTGATAGTTTTCTCCTTCATATTTTTCACCTCCTTGAGATCACACTCTCCCACATCGCTCCCGTTTTAATTGACTATCCTTCAAGAATTTGCTCTTATAGTAGCTGAAAAGCGCCCGCTGTCAAAATAGCCTCACCATCAGATCTCCGATGATATAGGTGGAAAATATCATGACAGACGGTATGGCATAACTCGGCAGTTGTTCCACCACCAAAAGAGGTAGAATAGCTAGATTGACAAATCTCATGGAGAATCTATCTTAATTTGCGAGAGTTGGAGGATCCGGGATGACATTTGATCTTGTAGCTGGAATAGCTCTGACAGTGCTTGCACTGGGTGTCGTCATTTTTCTGACCCTTTGGGGCCGGCGCATAATCGAGCGCAGTCACTCCAAGTCCCGAAAGAGACTGAGGAAGACAAGACGGGAGGTTGATAATGAATGATTCTCGAGGCGAAAAGTCCAAGGTAGTTACAACCCTTTCCCGCGAGCTCAATCTTCTACAAATTACCATGATGGGGGTAGGGATGATGATTGGCGCCGGGGTTTTCATAGGGATTGGCAACACTGCGAGGATAGCAGGACCGGGTGGGATGATACTCACGTTCGCCTTGAATGGAGTCATTGCTCTGTTCGTGGCCATGTCATACGCCGAGCTTAGCTCGGCCATTCCCCGAGCTGGAGGTGCTTACAACTTTGCGAGGATCGCATTTGGCCGCGCCCCCAGCTTCCTGGCCGGGTGGATGGAGTGGTTCGCTTCTTCCGTGGCGGGGAGCCTGTATGCCGTGACCTTCGCCATCTACACCGTTCACTATTTTTCCCAGCTCGGCTTTATCCATATACCGGGAACGCACCTTCCCATGCTTGAGAAACTGGTAGCCGTGGCAGTCGCCAGTATATTCCTGTATGTCAACTATCGGGGGGTCTCCCAAACGGGTACCACAGGAGCCCTGTTGACGCTGGGACAGACACTGATCTTAGCTTTCATTGCCCTGGTAGGAATAGGAACTGCACTGTATGAGCCGGAGCGGCTGGCAAATTTCAAGCCTTTTCTTCCTCACGGTTGGACCATGCTCCTGGTCACCATGGGCTTCACCTACGTTGCCTTTGAGGGATTCGAAGTGATTGCCCAGACCGGTGATGAAGCCGTAGATCCCCGTCGTAATCTTCCTAAGGCTATGCTTTACTCAATCCTCATAGTTGTACTCATCTATGTAGGTGTCTCGTTTGCATCCCTGGTGGCAGTGAAAGATGTGGGTGGGCCCGCATGGGTCTGGATTGGAAAATTCGGTGCCAAGGGATTTGGGCAGGCTGTTTCCCGACTCCTACCTTGGGGAGGTTTGGTGACAACTATCGCGGTCATCTTTGCCTCTACCTCAGCTCTGAATGCCACTATCTATTCGGCTACGCGGGTCTCTTATGCTCTCGGGCGGGACCGGATGCTGCCGCCTATTTTCTCTCGACTTTCAAAGAGGAGAATGACCCCTTATGTTGCTCTTCTCTTCACCGCTGGGCTGGTGATCAGCGTGGCAGTTCTCCTGCCGACCATACACCTGGCATCAAGTGCCAGCATTATGTTCCTCTTTCTCTTCTTTTTGGTGAACCTTTGCGTAATCCGCATCCGCCACTATATGGGGGATGAGCTAACTTACGGATTCATGATGCCACTTTTCCCTTGGTTGCCGATTGCCGCAATATTCATCCAGGCCTTGCTGGCTGTGTGGCTGATCCGGATGAGTCTGGTAGCCTGGATTGTGGGACCGACATGGGTAGTCTCGGGGATCGCAATTTATTACGCTTACTCCAGACATAGGACCAGCACGACACGCGAGGAGATCGTGACCCTTCGGGAAGAACCGATCCCCAGGAAGCAAAGCTACCGGATTTTGCTTGCCGTCTCTAACCCCGAGAACGCTGTCCAACTCGCCTGCTGCTCCTACCGATTCGGTCAGGCAAAAGGAGCGGAGGTGGAGGTGGTATACATGATGCCCGTGCCGCCTCAGGTACCTCTTTCAGATGCTTCCCAGTACATGCTTAGAGGTGAAGAAGCTATTGTGGAGGCGATGCTTTACCTTTCAACTGATTTTACCTTTGGTAGTACAATCCGCTATTGTCGCAGTATCCCCCGCGGGATCATTTCGACCGCTGCCGAACAAAGAACGGACCTGCTAATCACGGGATGGGGAGGGCATCCACGCAAGGGCTTCGCTCTGGGAAGTACCGTCGATCCCATATTGAAACGAGCAACGTGCAACGTGGCAGTTTTGAAAAACTGTCACCAGCAGAGGTACATGAGGGTGATGGTCCCATTTGCTGGAGGTCCCAACGGTGTGTTTGCTCTGGAGGTAGCCTCGATGCTGGTTGAGCGGGAGGGTGGTCGGATAGATGTGTTTCACGTATCCTCACCGGGTGAACCTCGCCAGGACATTGAAGCTTGTCTGGAGAAAAGCCTGCCACCGCTTGGGGTAGAGAGCTCACTATTTGAGCCAAAGTACGCTATTTCGCGTGACATTCTGGGCACTCTCCTCGAGCAAGCGCAGCAGTACGACCTGGTTGTTATGGGTGCGAGCCGGGAAGGGCTGTTCCGGCAGGTAGTCATGGGAAGGCTGCCCGAGGAATTCGCCCGACGTTGTGGGAAGCCACTGATTATGGTTAAGGCTTCAAGCCCGGTCAGGTCTTTCGTGAGAAGATGGATGTGAAATCAGCAAAAGATATCCCTGCTAAGGTTCATCGAATATTTCTTTTGATGAATTTGAATCTAAATAGGTAAATGTTCAGTAAACGCCGTGTCACATTGAATTTTCAGGGTGGCCGCACCCTTTAGGGTGCGCAGGCTAAAGCCTGCGACTACCAAAAATGACGGGGTTCACTGAATTGGAAAGCGCCCCAAAGAGAAACTAATCTTTCGTGGTTTCTCTTAATGGGAAAATTTCCTTTGTTTCCCAGCTAACGGCCTACCTCCTTTTCACCTCCCTCTGGCCTTATTTTTAGCCTTTCCCCTGCCAGAAATCTCGCTTCATTGCTAATTATGATCAATCCTTTGGCCAAGACACTTTTTGGAGAAATCATCTCTTTTATCCCTTCTAGAGGAGAAAACATCTCAGTGGCCCACGATGCTGGAGACAAACCACGCCCCCGGGAACAGGAAGATATATCAGGTCTTAATTGCTCGAACAACATAAGATATGCCGCCCAGGATGAATCCGCCTGCCACCCAGAAGTACAGGAGTGCGGGATAGATTAAAATCGCTACTCCTGCTCCCATATATACCAGGCCGGCAAAAACCAGACTCACTTTTTGAGCCTTACTAATTCTATTACTCATTTTATTCACTACCTCCATGAATAAAGGAATCCTCAAGGTTTTGGATACTATAGGATGCTCCCTGCTGAAGAGAACTATATTTTTTCTAACCTCATTCCAGAAATCTGCAAAATAAATGATATTTAGAAAAAGCACCCCGGTAAGTAGAGCAATAGCATAGCTTAAAGAAGACCAGTATTCCCCCCAGGTGAGGAGAAAACCAATCTCATCGATGAAAAAGCCCAATCCTACTCCATACAGCAAAGCGGCCAGCTTTCTTACCCTTCCTTGCCTATAGTTAAGAGCAAGCCAACCACCAACACAAAGAAGTACAAATCCATAGAAGAAGTGATGAATGTGTATTCCTTTTATGATTAAATTCTTTCCCACATAGATAGCATTTTCCTGGTATACAGGACTATCGGCTCTCGTTACAATTACCCATAATCTGGCACAAAGGAAGGAGAAGAAAAAAGAAGTTAGAACTATAAAGGGAGTTGACCTATCTTTTTTGCTGTTATTCTTCATAATGTAAATTCCCTATCCAGAGTATCCATAAGTGAGACCTCTCCCTCTTCAACCACTCGCATTATTATCACTGCGGTAAGAGTTTTGGTTGTGCTGCCGAAGGTCTTGCTTTTATCTTAGCTAAAAAACAGCCCGTGTCAAAAAAGGCCTCACGGAATTTGGGCGAGGCTGGTTTGCAGGTAGGTAGTCAAGGGTGAGATTTTTAAGGTGTGAATATCGGTAATGTAGAACCATCCAAGGTTAGGGGAAATTTTGCCAGGAGGGGGACTTGACAAACTCATTTTTTAGTATATACTGAATTATCAGATAATTCTGAAAAAGGTACTTTGCAGTGAGGTAATTAAGATGGCAAAGAAAGAAAAAAGTAAACCTTATTGTAGCCCTCTGGATACAGGGACCAGCTGCTGTAAGGTTGAATCGGTAATAAGTATCGACGAGAGAGGGCAGATGGTGCTTCCTAAGGAGATAAGAGATAAGGCAAAAATTGGTGCCGGGGACAAATTAGCTGTTATGAGTTGGGAAAAAAATGGGAAGGTATGCTGTATTTCCTTGATTAAGACCGAAGATCTTACAGCAATGGCAAAGGATATGCTGGGGCCGATGATGAAAGAGATAATCACCAAGTAATATTAGTAAATAACTTCGAGGGGGTTAAAATGAAAGACGAGAAAGTAAAGAGAACCGTAAGAGAAGGTTATGCCAAAATCGCCAAACAGGATGGTTCCTGTTGCACTCCGGTGAATTCGTGTTGTGGAAGTACTAATGTAGCACAGGACATCAGCAAGAAGATAGGATATACTGGAAAAGAGCTTAAGGAGATTCCTGAAAGTGCAAACTTAGGGCTTGGCTGTGGGAATCCTGTTGCTCTGGCTTCTCTAAAAGAGGGCGAAACCGTGCTTGATCTTGGCTCAGGTGCAGGGTTAGATTGTTTTCTTGCTGCTAACAGAGTCGGTACCAAAGGAAGGGTTATCGGGGTGGACATGACACCCGAGATGATCGAAAAGGCAAAAGAGAATGCCCAGAAAGGTAACTACAAAAATGTAGATTTCAGGCTGGGAGAGGTTGAAAACCTACCGGTTGCTGATGGTTCTGTTGATATAGTGGTCTCAAATTGTGTCATCAACCTTTCACCCGACAAAAGAGGAGTCTTCCGGGAAGCGTTCAGGGTGCTGAAACCAGGTGGTAGGCTGATGATCTCGGACATAGTTCTGCTCAAGGAACTTCCCGATTTCATAAAGAACTCTGTTGAGGCATATATTGGTTGTCTTTCGGGAGCAATGATGAGGGATGAATACCTAGGGGCTATAGGAGCGGCAGGATTTCAAGAGGTCAGGATAATTGATGAAACGTCTTTTCCTATTGATTGGATGGCCAATGATCCCACGGCAAAGGCAATCATGGAAAATCTAAACCTCCCGCCAGAGAAGGTAAAAGAGATTGCAAGTTCGGTTACAAGTATAAAAGTAAGGGGAATAAAGCCAAATGAGACAATTAACTCTCTTTTGCTAAATTAAATGCTATAAATGAATATTTTAGATAATGAAAAAGAGGTGAACTAAAATGGGACTTCAAATGAGAATGTGGCTATTGATGGCTTTAATGTTCGGCATTCTCTATGGAGTAATTACCGGAATCGGAACCTGGATGGGAGCAGGAAATGCTTTGTTTTATCTGGTTTTAGCTTCTCTGTTCATAGGCTTTCAGTATTTGATTGGACCCTCACTGGTGCAGCTAATGATGAGGGTTAAATGGGTTTCAGAAAGAGAAGAGCCTGAACTCCACCAGATGGTAGGAGAACTTGCTGAAAGAGCTGGTATTCCAAAACCGAGAGTGGGCATCTCTAGATTAGCAATTCCCAATGCCTTTGCTTTTGGGAAAACCTTAAGAGATGGAAGAGTTTGTGTTACCCAAGAAATTCAGAGATTGCTAAATAAAGATCAATTGAAAGCAGTGCTGGGCCATGAAATCTCCCATCTTAAAAACAGAGATATGATGATTATCACTTTGCTTTCGGTCATACCTTTGATGCTTTACTGGTTAGCTTGGAGTACCCTCTGGGGAGGGATGTTTGGCAGAAGAAGGGAAGGTGGAGGGTACGCTGTTCTGATAGGTCTGGGAGCTATGGTTCTTTATTTTGTAACCAACCTTTTAGTTTTGTATGGTTCCCGGATCAGAGAATACTATGCGGATCGAGGAAGTGTAAAACTAGGCAGTTCCCCTCAACATCTAGCTACAGCTCTTTATCGGTTGGTTTACAGGTCAGCTCAACTTCGAAGGAATCCCCAGGTAAAACAGGAACTTAAGCGAGTGGAAGGAGTAAAGGCTTTTTTCTTGAATGATGTTTCTCGAGCTCAAAATGAGATTAGAGAACTTAAGGAAATAGATAAAGACCTCTCGGGAACTATTGATCCAAATGAACTTGCCGAGCTTCGCCTGAAAAGGGTAAAACTCAGGGGAGTTGATAAAATGATGGAGCTTTTCACTACCCATCCCAATATGCTAAAGAGAATTAAACACCTTGCTCATTTTACTTAAAATTTCTTCTTCTCTATAATTTCTCAAAGCTATCTTTTTTAGACTCACTATTACGTTTTTTCTTGGATTATCAAATATATCCTTAACCTCACCTTCAATTTCCATCTGGGTCTCAGGTGCCGGCGAAGATTGCTTTTATCACCTCCTTTACCTAGCCGTTTCCCTCAAACCCCTCCCCGATTTGAACCTGGTACCCTTCTTAGCTGGTATCTGGATAGTTTTTCTTGCTTGGGGATTTCTTCCTCTTAATCTTATTCTGTTTGCTTTTCAGCAATATCCCCTACAATTGGCAACTTATATCTCTCACCCTTGTAAGCTTTGAACATCAGAATCAACCAGAGTATCAGTATCAATATCCATACTAGACCTGCGATGACCCATCCGGCGAATGGTATCCATCCCAGTATCCAGGCTAGTACTCCCAACGGTAGAAATGTTAACAGAGACTGGAAGGCATGGAACCGAACGAACTTATTCTCCTTCTCTAATACCAAGAAAACAATACCTGTTATCCAACCCAGAACATAGCATAGAAGCCCTGCTATATTCTCCTCCAGACCCGTTGATGTCTTTGCCATTTTGACTCTCCTTTTTAGAAGATTTTCATTGATCACTGTCATTTTAGCTAAAAAGAGGAGGATGTCAAAAAAGAATCCCCACCAGAGTCCTCCAAACTCTCTTGGGCCATGACAACTTGACAACCACCGAGCCTTAGATTAACCTGTTGCCAAAAAATGCTGCTAGATGGGTTTCTAAATAAGTGGTAGCTCCGTATATGCAGTAAGCCAAGGGACGTTTTGCTTTACAGCTTCAAAAGAGCTGATGGAGAGTGAGTTGATTCAAGATGGAGGAAGAAGGGGGCGTTTTTGTGCCTGATGAATGACCTTCCCTCAGAAGTAGTCAGTTGAATCCCAAATCCCAGAAGCAAGAAGGAGGAAAACTATGTTCCAATCAAGAAAACGGTCTGTGCTCTCATCATTTGTGGCCGTGATGCTGCTGGCCTGTCTTGTGCCCGTAGGTTCGGTGGCTGGCACAACATTTCCTTCAGGAGAAGAGATTGCCGATGCAAAAGCTGGCGATCTAATATTGAAAGCCGGTACCTACGAAATTGGAGGAAAGTCCTACCGAGCAGATTATGGCACTCTTGTTGTTCCGGAAAACAGGAATAAGGATGACTCACGGTTGATTCAGCTTCCGGTCATCAGAATACATGCCACAGGTGAGAATCCCGCCGAACCGGTATTCTTGCTAGTAGGTGGCCCGGGAGCTCCAAATGTTTTTTCTGCAGAGAGATTGGCAAGAATTGGATTCGATGATTTCCCCAAAGCATGGCTACTTGACCATCATGATTTTGTTATGGTTGGCTATCGGGGCGTTGATGGCTCCATTTCGCTTAACTTGCCGGAGGTTGCGGAGGCAGTGCAAGTTGAGAAGAATCCCCTTTCCTCAGAAAATCTGGAGAAACTGGGAAAGGCTTATCTTACTGCTTTCCAAAGACTGAAAAGGGAAGGGGTTGATATTGATGGGTATACCATGGTTGAAGTAATTGATGACATGGAAGCTGCCCGAAAAGAACTGGGATATGAAAAGATCAACCTTTACAGTCCGAGTTATGGCTCACGCGTTGCCTATATATATAGTTTAAGATATCCCGACAGCATCCATCGATCCCTCATGGTTAGTGTGAATCCTCCAGGCCATTTTGTCTGGGAACCGGAAATGGTGGACTCTCAACTAAGGTACTATGCCGACCTTTGGGAAAAGGACCCTGTAGCTGTTTCAAAGAGCCCTGATCTTGTCAAAACCATGCAAAATGTGCTTAAAACCCTGCCCCGAGAATGGGAGGGTTTCAGGATTGACCCGGGCAAGGTCAAGATCACGACGTTCATGCAGCTAATGCACAGGGCTTCAGCCGCCCAGGTTTTTGATGCCTATGTAGCGGCAGAGAAAGGAGATTACAGCGGTCTTGCCTATCTTTCAGTCGCTTATGACAAAATAATTCCCAACTCGAGCAATTGGGGTGAGCGTGCCTCAAAAGCTGTTAGTGCCGATTATGACCCCAAGCGGGACTATGAAGCTGAAACGGATCCAGCGGGCTCGATTATCGGCTCTCCTGTATCTAAACAGGATTGGGGTAGCTTAGAAAAAGGTGGCTGGCCGATTAAACCAATTCCGAAAGAGTATCGAAAGCTGCAGTATTCAGATGTTGAAACATTGTTGGTGAATGGAAGTATTGATTTTGCAACTCCTGCTGAAAGCGCCAAAGAGCTACTACCCTATCTTCGAAACGGAAAGCTGGTTATTTTGGCAGAAATGGCGCATGTCTCAGATTTAGAGAATATTCAGCCTCAAGCGTTTCAACATCTGGTGGAGAGATTCTACCTGGAAGGGATCGTTGATGACTCTAAGTTCACCTACGAACCTATGAACTTTACCCCATCTCAAACTTTTCAAGACATAGCCAAACAATTTGTTGAGCAAGCCGCCCGGGGAGCGGCAGGACCAGCATCAGCCGAGAGGGGCAATGTGTATGAGGACCCGGAAGGCCGCTTCAGCATTCCCCTGGTAGGTGACTGGACCGAGGTTAAAACCGACGGCACTTATGCGAAGTTCGCGTTAGCTACGCCACCCCTGGACATGTACATCGTCACCGCAGAATCCTCTGATCTTGAGGCTGGTATGGATGAGGCCCTGAGGCAAGTTGGTATTGACCCTGGAGCACTAACGCTGCAGGATACAGGAAAATATGGCAATTGGAACTTATTCTACTACTCTTTCGGGGACGGAAAGGGAGTCACGGTTCCAGCCCAGGTAAAAGATGAGACCACCTATTGCCTCATTATTACCGGGGATGAAGTTTTCACCATGGACCCTTCTGCTAACCTGGTTAAGACCGTTGGCGGTTTTGCTCTCGCTAGCGAAGAGGTTATCCTCCCCACCACGGTCGATGAGTTTGAAGCATACATTAACAGCTTTGTGGGAGACAAGCCCCCCGCACTATCCATTGCCATTGCCCTCGGTAGTGATGTCATCTATACCAAAGGATTTGGAATGGCAGATGGTCCCAAGGGTATGGTAGCGACTGCAGATACGGTGTATCAGTGGAGCTCAATGAGTAAAATAGTGAGCGCGACTGCGATTATGCAGCTTCGTGAAAAGGGTCTGCTTGACCTGGATGCACCGGTATCTCAATATCTAGATTATTTCCCTGCTCAGTATCCCATTACCGTTCGCCAAATCGAGAGCCATAGCAGCGGAATTCCCGAACCCGCTGATTTTGTGGTGCAGTACCTTACTTTGGAGGATCAGCCTCTCCCTGATCCGGACCAGATTGCGAGGAGATTCTCTAAAGAGTTCACCGGTCCCGGCTTTGAGCCCGGTTCAGCCTCTGCCTATTCCAGCCTCAACTCTGTCATCTTAGGCCAGATCGTGGCTGAAGTCTCCGGCATGTCCTACATCGAGTATGTGAGGGAGAACATTCTCATTCCCCTGGGAATGGAAAACACAGACTTCATCTACGCTAGCGATGCTATGATCGAGAAAGCAGCGGCTGGTGCTTTTGCAGCAAATGAGGCAGAGGCTGTAATTGCCATGGTAGATGAGATTAGAGGAAGAGGAGATGGGGCTGATTTTGTCCGTGAAGTTGATGGAGATCTTGCCTGGATGAACCGCTTCCGTGTTTTTGCACCAGCCGGTGGAGGCCTCATTGGCCCGGTAACTGAGGCCATTCGCTTCCTGGGGGCGCACCTCAATGGTGGCGAGTTTGAGGGAGTTCGTATTCTTTCCCCTGAGTCAGTTAGCCTCATGCGAGAGATGCTGCTTTCCAATACGGGTACCCCCTTAGGATTCGGAATTGGCTGGATAATTCTTGATGAGGTTCCCCATCCTTATGTTGAACATCCTGGTAGTGGCTACGGTAGCCAGGCTCTGATGCGCCTCTACCCCAATGAAGGATTCGCTGTTGTCATCATGAGCAACTTTGAGGGATATGACCACGAAGGGGTGGTAGATGCCGCTGCCAATGTGGTGTTCTCTATGCTGGAAGGGCGGTAACGACCTTGGCAGGGTATGACCCTCACACCGGAGCTAGCGTAACAACAACAACCAATACCTTGGAAGGGAGCGTCATCATGCCCGGTGTAGCCGCCTTCTAGTATCTAAGAGAATCCAATAAGAAAATGATAGCTCGCTCCCTTTACAAGCCCGCCTGATCGACCTTCGCCTTGAAAAAAGAATCCCCACCAGAGTCCTCGAAGCAGATTGACAACCAGTGAAAATCGGTTAACATATGTCCTGAGGATGCCGTCACGGAGTTTTTGGATGAGTGGTGAATGGATGCATACCAAGTGTGCCTGAGAATCTTGTTATGCCCTATGGGTCTGTTTTGAAAAGAAAATAGGGCATTGACCCTTTTTACGCGAATAGACCAATTCTAGGCAAAATAAGGAGGAGGTTAACTATGATGGTGAAAAGAAGTTCGGTTGTTTTGGTAGTGGGGCTTCTATGCTTGGCTGTTGCCGTCACGGCTTCTGCTGCCCAGGTTGAGGAACGAACTTTCCCTCTGAAAGCGGACGGTTCGGTCTCGGTGGAGAACAGTGCCGGGAACACTATCATTCACGCCTGGACCGAAGAACAGGTCAAGATGATTGCTACCAGAAAAGGCTCCGGGGCGGACAGAATCGAGATTATCATCGATGCTCGGGAAAATCGCCTGAAGATCGAGACAGAATACCCCCGATTCAGCTGGTTCCAACGGGCTCGGGTGAACTATGAGCTCTGGGTTCCTCAGGGTGCAACGGTGCGAGCCGTATCCACCAGTGGTGATCTCTATATTGAGGAACAGCATAACGATGTTCGGGCGCAAACTACAAGCGGTGATGTTGAACTGATAAACATTTGGGGAGAAATCGATGTGGGTGCCACCAGTGGGAGTATTCGTACCGAGAACTCGAAAGGAGACATTACCGCTCGTTCTAGCAGCGGAAGTATAAGGATCTTGGGGGTTGAAGCCGCCGAGCAACCCAACGATATCCGAGTGCATGCGAGCAGCGGAGATATTGTCCTGAGAAACATTAGGGGAGACATCGAGGTAGAAACAAGCAGTGGCGATATCGACACCGAGAATTTGGAAGGAACCATCACCGCCCGTGCCAGCAGTGGAGACATAAAGATTCTGGAGCTACGGGGAGGAGTGCGAACTATCAGAACTAGCAGCGGAGACATCTGGGTGGAGCTGGAGGAAATCGATAAGGCCATCTCCGAGATGAGTTTTCAGTCTACCAGCGGGGATATCAGCCTGTTTGTCCCCTCGGATATTGGAGCTGAGGTTGATATTAGGACCACCTCGGGCCGGATCAGTACGGATCTTGCCATTACGGTCGAGGGAACCATGGGAAGAAATGAGCTACAAGGAACCATTGGGGGCGGTGGTATCTTCATCAAGCTCAAAGCTACCTCGGGGGACGTATCCTTGAGAAAAGTATAGTCGGCGGTTATCATCTGAGGGATACCGTTGATTCAATAGAGCACTTTAGTTTATCAAGGTGAATAATAACCGGGTAAATAACTGGTTATATATTTTCCCGAGTACCTCATGACGGCCACGGCGGTTCCCTGGCAGATAAAGTTTTACCATTTTATCCCAGGACTCTCTTAGTGTAAGGGATTCTTCTGATTAGATCACTGACAACAAAGCACGCAGGAACACTGATCAATGCGACAAAGATGAATTTGAGAGCTGTTGGCATTGCAGCGTGCAGGAAAGGAATCATTGCTGCGACTATTACCAATTGATGCATGATGTATACGGTATAGAAGTTCGGAGACATCCATCTTAGTAGACTCCCTTGTTTATTGTATCTTTTTTGGAATATATAGAGTAAGCTGATAATAATACTCAAGGCAGCAATTGACTCCCACACAGCAACTATAAAGGCCTGCCAAGAAAAACCACCCAGAAAAACTTCAATGTTCTCGGCTGCTCCGCTAAGAGCTATCATCATAACAGGTAAAGCAACGACTGTCGAGAGAGCGACTATTTTCCACACTTTTGCTTGTGATTTCGATAAACTGTCAAACCATTTCCCTCGGTATGCTAATATTCCCAACCAAAAACAAAAGGTATAGTGAACAAAATGCGCCAGCTGGAACGTGTGCACCCAAACGCCAACTGGGAACCATATCCGCACGAGAAATGTTCCCAGCGTGATTGCCATGATACTTACTATTATTGCTGTGTTCGTTGGAAATCCATTTTTAAACGGATTAAATGAATAGTTAGAGATTAGCTTGGAAATTAGCCGGTAAAGAACATATATTACTGTAAAAATCAGCAAAACTTCTACAAACCAAAGAGGGCCAATCCTCCAGGAAGGGTTCCTGATTTGATGAGCCATTATCCTAAGAAAAGGCAGGTCTCTTCCTTGGGCAAAATTGAGTACCAGATAATCAATAACGGAAATAATCAAAGTAGTGAAAAACAACAGGGGTATTGCAAGACGGATCAGTCTATCGGTCAAGAATCTTATTGGTCCTTTCTTGTCATATGATCTGGGAATGAAATATCCTGCAAGCAGAAAAAAGAATGATAAGACATAGCTTTGATTGATAGCATTGAATAAGAAAAGGATGATCGGACTGATTGCATCACTTGGAGCTTCCTTAAGGGGCCAGCCACCACTACCTCCGTAGGCGACAGCAACATGGTGAAGAACGATGAGAACAATTAAAAGAATCCTGATATTATCAATAAAAAGAATTCTACCTGATTTAGAAGAATGATCTGCGATTTTAGACATTCTTAAACCACCCCCATCGTATTAAATGTTGATGAGATATACATGAGAACTTTGAAAGGGAAACTACCACGTCCATTTTTTGGACCCCATATTTATGGAGACTGGCCTAGTGTATACGAAATTCGCTTTTCAGGCAGAATTACCTTTTTTTGAGGTTTAGCAAGCCAAACATCCTGGATCGTTTTGAGATCTCATCGAATAACATCTACAATCTGGATGATGCCAGCCTCCTCATGAATGTCAAGATAGATTACCAGGGAATGCAAGACCTTTCCATTTATGTTTTGGGGAATTTCTTTTTTGGAAAGGGGGATAGCGAGTTCGGTATGTTTTATCAAAGCCATACCTTCAGCGCAGGAGTGGAGTATTTCTTTTAAACTACTTATTTCAACGGCCTTGGTGTCAGCGACGAATGTGCCGAACGCCTGCCATGGCGTTCCTTCAGTATCCCCATTCTTTATTTGCCGTTTCTTGAGTTTACTAGAAGTTTGCCATCACAAAAATTGCAAACATCTTTAGGCTCAGTTCCTTTTATAAAAATCTCTTTGATCTTCCCGGGACAAAAAGAGCCGACTAACATCCCTGATTGGGGACAAACATAAACTTCCATTAATCCGGCGGGAATAGTAAAATCAAAATTTCTCCTCTTTTCTCTTCTTTCTAAAAGAAGCATAATATCTCTAAAGAGTGGACCTGCTCCAGAAACTCCAGAAACACTCTGCATGGGCCTGCCATCAAAGTTACCCACCCATACCCCTACCGTATGATGAGGAGTATAACCTATAGCCCAGTTATCTCGGAAATTTGCCGAAGTTCCAGTTTTTACGGCACAGGGAAAAGGCAGGCTCAAACACGATCCTTCTCCAAAAGCAGGAATTCGGGCATCTCTATCTTGGAGAATATTGGTGATAATATAAGACACCTCTGGAGAGAAAACACGACGAGAGGAGCCTTTTGGAAAAGACTTGGTTCTGTCCTGGATATCTTTGGCCTCCAAAAATATCCTCTCCTTTTTAAATACTCCTGATCTGGCTAAAGCTCCGTAAGCTCGGGCCAGCTCCAACAAGGTAACTTCTCCACCTCCCAGGGTAAGACCAAGACCATAATAATCAGCTCCTTTATCAAGAGTTTCAAAACCGAGCTTCTTGAGCCTATGAAGCAAAGATTCTATCCCTATATTTTCCAAGACTCTTATGGCTGAAACATTATAAGAACAGGCTAAAGCTTCTCTTAATCGAATGAGTCCATGAAACTTTCCGTCGTAATTTCTGGGAACATAGTCAACTTCCTTACCTCGAATACGAATCTCCGTGTCCAGGATGAGAGTAGCTGGTGTCATTCCCTGTTCTAAGGCAAGAGCGTAGGTAAACGGTTTTAGGGCCGAACCCGGTTGTCTTAAGGAAGTAACAGCGCTCACCTGTCCACTATGATAGGAATCAAAAAAGTTAGCCGATCCCACCAGGCAGAGAATTTCACCACTCTTATTATCCATAATAACAGCTGCCGCATTGCTAACTTCCCATTTTTTTAAAGATTTGACAGAGTTTCTTAAAAGGACTTCCACATCTTTCTGAAGCTCAAAATCCAGAGTAGTTCGGAGGGAGGAGATATTTTGTCTCTCTTTGGGTGAGATCTTCGAGAGAACCAAATCACAAAAATGAGGAGCACGGAAGGATATCTCGGGAGAGATGAGATTGAGAGGTTCTTTAAAAGCTCTTCTATACTCTTCTTGCTTAATCATTCCCTTATTTAACATTCTTCGAAGAACTTCTCGTTGTCGTTTTTGCGCCCGAAGCTGATGGCGATAAGGATTGTAAAGGGAAGGACCCCGGGGAAGCCCGGCTAAAAAAGCTGCCTCAGCTAAAGAAAGATGAGATGGGGGTTTATCAAAATAAAGTGAGGAAGCGGCATTAATCCCGAAAGTTTGATTACCATAAGAAATACGATTAAGATATTGAGTAAGAATTTCATCTTTGGACCTCGAAATTTCTAGCCTTAAAGCATACCAGATTTCTACCATCTTCCAGAACCAATTCCTCGGAAAATGATAGATATTTTTTACTACCTGCTGGGTAAGTGTGGAACCACCAGAGACAATTCTTCTCGCTCGGATATTCTGAATTATGGCTCTGGCAATGGCCCTTATATCAATACCGGGGTGTTCATAGAAACGGCTATCTTCCGCGGCTAAGGTGGCAAGGATTGCATTTGGGGAAATTTCTGGAAGAGAAACCCACCGACTTCTTCCCTCTTGGTCAGAGAGAACTTCTCTTAAAAGATTCCCCTTACGATCGAGAATTCTTAAAGAAACTACCGAAGCAGGCTCGAGTGCTTTTCGGGAGAAAGGAATATATAAGGATACCCCCAATAATACCAGGACAAATCCTAAAGAAACACTAAAAATCTTCATCTTTTATTTAATAACAACCTCCTTTTCCCTGCTTCTTCCAAAAACTTCCGGGGTGTACATCTCTTCTGCTTTGGTAGCAGGAAGACAATAAGTTCCTGGAGTTGTTACTCTTACTAAATAGGTATGAGTATGAATTCCGGGAGGAAGATAATCGGCGAAGAGAAGAACCTTGTCGTTATACATCTCCATATGCCTGAATCCTTGCCACCAGGGCTGGGTTTTTCTTTTTTCTATTTCTCTGGCCAGTTCCCTACTTTCCGTTTCAAAAGAAAGATTCACCGGCGCAAAACCTGCCGGCAGCGGGTCTTCCACGACAACGAAGTGTCGTGCCTGAGGAATAACTACCTTTAGATTAACTACTACCAAATCCCCCAGTGGGAAAGAATCTTCTATCCTTTTTCCCTCAAGGGTCTCGAAGCTCTTAAAAACTGCGATTCCTTCATCCCGAGCCTCTATTCTCCCGGTTGGAGCATACCTCATTCTTACCTCGTAATACATGCGACCCTCTCCATCTTTATCAATCTCTAAGGGTAGTTTTTCCCCTTTTTCTAAGGAGGCGATATCTACTGTTTTCTCGCTAACTCTGTCAATTCTCCTTCGGAAAAAGTGCTCGAGAATAGTTTTTCCTGCAAGCTGGACCTTTACCTGAAATTCAGGTTCTTCCTCTTCATAACGGTGAAAATAATCAGCTAAAGCGTAGAAAAGATAAGCATTATCTTGAGTAGATAACCACCGACCTTGCTGCTCCCTCAGAAGATACCGAGCAATCTGAGGGCTGAAAACGGGCTCTTTTTCTATCTCGATAAGCGTCTGCAGGATCATAGCCGTAGTGCGAAGGCTGCTGTGAAAAACCCAGGGTATTTTCTCTTCATCCTCAAAATAAGCACTGGTGGGAGAGATCTTTATCTTGTTCATAAAGTCCCGTACCAACTCTTCCTCCATTTCTCGATCTCCCGGTCCCAGATGGATAGCTTTGACTAAAAAGGTACGAGCAAAGAGGGGTATTTCATCTCTTTTTCGGTATAAGCGTTCCATGTAAGCGGGTTCAGGTTTTCCTAAAAGTGAGAGAACATAGAGAGAAAAGGCTTCCGAGCTTCTCCAGGATCTTGAGCCATAAGGATATTTTTGTTTCTCGAGCTTTCCGCGGAGAAATTCCTTAAGGTACTTAGCTCCTTTCTCCATAATACTTGAAGGAACTTCATAGCCAGCTTCCTCGGCTTTCTTTAAGATAAAGAGAGTGTAGCAGGTAAGGTAAGGAGAATCATAAGATGAATCCTCCCAATAGGAAAATCCTCCGTTCGGCCTCTGATAGAGAGAAACTTCCTTTAATGTTTCTTTAATGATCTGTTCAGGACTTTTCCCTTCGGGAAATGAGAAATGAAAACTTTCTACTATATCCTGGGAAAGAATTAAAGGAAATATCCGAGAAAGGCGCTGTTCCAGACAAAGGTAAGGATAATTGAGGAGAGAAACAAAAGGATGCTTTAAAGAAAATAATAGGCCCGAGGAAATAGCTACTTTTACTTCTCCCACATCGGGATAAATATCTTCAGGAATGAGAATCTCTTGATACGCATCTTCTAAGCTACTTTCGAAGAGAGCTAAACTTTCGGTTTGTCGGGGAAGATTCACAGGAACCGTAACGGCAAGGCCGTCGCTATAGTCTCCCATTATGGCTTTAAAGAAAAATTTTGCCTCTCCTATTTTGTGAGCTTCAAATGAAAACCTCACCTCTCTATTCTCTCCGGGCCGCAAGAAAACTCTCTTAACTTTTTCTCCCTTCAGGGTAATTCCTTCTGTTTCTCCTAACAGTTGAACCTCTCCTTCCTTCCCGGTATAATTATATACTACCACCCCGGCTTCAAAAGAGTCTTCCCTGCGGACGAATTGAGGCAGGGCACTCTTTAAGAGCAGAGGTTTTTTCACCACCAGTTTTTCCTCTCCGGCACCGAAAGATGAGTCTTTGGTGAGAGCGGTAACCATTACCTTGAAAGTAGTAAGATTATCGGGAAGCTCAAAACTTACCTCACCCCATCCCTCAGCTCCAATTTCCACCGAGGGATTCCAGTAAGCAGTGGGAATAAGCCTTTCTCTCATAGCTATGCCGGCAAACTTCTCCATTCCCCCATCGCCTCCGGGACTTCTTCCTTTAGTTGCCACCTCGGTGGCCTCAATTACATAAAAGCGCGTCTCCGAAGTTATAACAGACAACGGTCGATGGCTATAGAAAGTGGTAAAGGCATCAGGAGTCTTATATCCTATGAGGTTCAACACCCCCATATCTACCACCGCTACAGAAACCTCGGATGACACCGGCTCCCCAGCAGCGTTTCTTACCTTAATGGCTAGCCTCACCTTATTTTGAGGAGAGTATTCCTTCTTGTCGGGAATAACCTCTACCTGGAGTCGCTTCTCCATGGGGTCTACAGAAAGGTCAAGGTAGCCTATTTTAAAGGAAGGTTTTGCTAAATTCTCTTTTCCGGGAGTGTGATCTTCGGACAGTCTTCCCCGGAGAAGAATGACTGAAACAAAGAGATTGGGAATATGGTCACGGGTAATAGGAATCTCAAGGGTATCGGCCGTGCCCTGTATCTGGTCGACCCAACTTTCTATAATACCCTCCCTCTCAAGCGTTATTAAAGCTCTTGCCTCCTCATAGGGTGATTTAACTAAGATTTTAGCTCTATCCCCGGGACGATAATTGGTCGCATCAGCGACTAATTCAATCCGGTCATCTTTTCTTTTTTCCCAGAGATCATATCCTTTCCCACTTGCATAGAAGGAGCTCCCGGTGAGAATTTTATTTCCCCGGGAATCTTCCCCTCTTGCTTCCAGAAGATAGAGTCCAGCACTTTCAGGGGAAAAGGAGAAAGATAGAGGTTCCTCTCCAGAAATTACTTGGTAAAAAGCCTTTTCCTTATCCTCTTTTTTACTAATCAAACTCCAGCGCCCTCCGGGTCTTGCTTCTCTTTTAGAATACCACACCCGCTTTAACACCCGAAGCTCCAAGTTCTTTCCCGGAATAACCACTCCCTCGGAGTTTACCGTGATAACTTTAATCTTAACTTCCTCCCCTTCTTTGGTAAAAGTAGTGGAAGGTTTTATTCCTATATAGTACTCGCCCCGATGAACGACTGCCGTAGTGCGATCCGCGATACTCTGGCGAGTAAGGTCGGTAACCACTGCTTCCAGACGCAGGCTAGCCGAACCTTTGAAACCAACCTCTTCAAGACTCTTTTCTAGATAAAATCTTCCTGAAGAATCCAGTTTCCCCTCGCCAGACTCTATAAGCTGACTCTCATCATCATCTTCCCACCATCCGGGACCGAAGAAATATCCCTGGTGACCTGGAGGGGAAAAACGAGTGGGATTTAACCTCAGTTTCCAGGAAACTTTCTCCCCGCTCATGGCTGCCCCGAAAAGATAGCTTCCCTCAATAGTTGCCTTGCAGGAATCTTTAAAGACATAGCTCTCTTTATCAGTGCGGACACTGACCTCGAAATTAGCCGGGCGAAAATCTTCTACCCGAAAAGATCCGTCAAACCTGCTTTCGGGGTGCTTATTCCGCTCTTCTTCATTCTCAAAAGGAGAAACCTGAATTCGGTAATACCCCGAAGGGGCATCCTTGGCTAGCGTAAAAGAAAGGAAGAAAGAGCCATAAGTAGAAAAAGCGACCTTCTCTTTAAGAATTTCCTCATCCCGGGAATTGCGTATGAAAATCCAGGCCTCTTTCGTCTCAGGAATTTCCCACTTTCCGCTTCTTTTCTCTCTCACTACTGCCTTCAGGTGAACTTCTTCTCCGGGTCGATAAAGACCTCTCTCGGTAAAGAGATAACCAGTGAGTTTCTGAGGGACTGGTCCCCAGTCATAAGAAATACCAAATTGATAAGGGAAAATACCGGTTCCCCAATCAGAATTAATAACCACAGTATCCTCTCCTCGGCTAACAACGGCCCACTGGCGGGGTTTCTCTCCCTCTCTTTTGGCTTTTATTCCTAGAGTCTTCCATCCTGGTGTACGTACTAACCCATGAGAGTCGGTCCTCCCTCTCCAGAAAACCTGGTTAAAATCATCTCTTATTTCTACCAGGGCTCCCTCTATGGGAGCAGCAGTCTTAAGCTCTGTTACCCAGATAAGATTGTTTTCAGAAGAAAATTTGGCCGTCATTCCCATTTCGGTAACTTGAATAAAAACTCTTCTGTATCGTTCATATTCTTCTAATTCAGGAATGAAGAGTTCGGTGAAAACGGCGCCGTATTTCTTTTGGCCCAAAGTATCTTTGATCTTTATAAAATCGACTACCTCCTGATTCCGAGATTCTTTTATTCTCCATTCTCTACTAATGTCAAGGAAATTTTTTATATCTTTGATGGGCTCACCTTGCCGGAAAATCCCTTCTTGGGAAAGGAGGGGAATGACCTCATCTAATCCGAGGAACCCCACTCGAAGTTTCACTTGGCTTATGTTCATAAAAGTAACCGGATACAAAAGACTTCCATAAGCTTCCAGAACGGCCCACCTGCCAGATGTAGATACCCAGGGAGCATAAGGACCGGTGCTAAAAGTAAAGTTTGTCTTCTCATCAAGAGGATTTCCAAATCTATCTTTGAGATCAGGAGAAAGAGCAGCCGTATAAAGGGTGTCAGGCTCAAGATTGAGCCATAAGTAAATGCGGGAGTTAGAATAATCCGATCCATAGTAATATTCAGGTATTTCTATCTCAGGCTGGAAAGAGATGTTGGTAGCTACTTCCCGGTAAGAGACAGGATTGCTAAAATTAAGGACAATAGAATCTTCGGGACTACTAAGATGAGGCTTCTCTATACGCAAGAATCTAAAAAGTCCATAAGTTGAAAAATTAAATTTATAATCTTTGGACATCCCTAAAGGACCTTCTACTCCTGGAAGCCCTTTAAGGACTTTTACCTCGTAAAAATATCCCGGTCTAAATTTTCCTTCAGGCTTCAAAAGAAGAATTTCTCCTTCCTTAGCTCGAAGACGTTGCTCCTTTATCTCCTCCTGAGTTAAATATCTCACCTGAAAGGGAAGGAAGGTTTTTCTTCCCTCAGAACCTCTTCCAGTAAGTTCCAAAAAGTCTCTTGCCTCTTCGAGAGGCATCTTCTGATTGAACTGAAGGATTACTACTTCATTTAAATTGATCCATTGACTTTTGTCTCGAGGCCAGTGGGAAATGAGCTTTGGTCGAGGAGTTTCGAATGACCAGGAAAAATCTTCTTTTAAAACGTGTCCAGAAATTGAGGAGATACCCCGGGGTACAGTGACAGTAAAATTAGTTCCGTAAGGAAGCCTCCCCCTTTCAGGAAGAAAAACTAAAGTGCGGGTTCCCATCCAGCGATACTTTCCAGAAACCCTGGGTCTGATGAGAAGAGGGCCTGTTCCTTCTCCTTCGGGAAATTTTTGCAGGGAAACCATAGGTTGGTTAAAACTAACAATAATAGTGGAGGTTTCTCCAATATGGTCTGTGGGACCTCGAGGTGCAACCGAAAGAATCTTAACTTCCTCCGCAAAAACGGAAGAAAGTCCCCATTTTGTAAGAACAAGAAAAGTTAAGATTCCTACCAGCCATACCATCTTTTGTTTTCTTTTAAGCACTTCTTATCCTCCCTTCTACCACCATTTTTCTTCTCTTAGTCGCCTATGTGTTAAAAATTCGTCTTTTCAATTATCCTCTTAAACACTAATTATGTCAAACATAAGTGCCACAGCATTTTTTAGAGGATTTCTCAAGTTTTTTATCCCTGGTGCGCATCTGATTTTACCATAAGCAAGTTTTTTGCCAACCGATCAGTCCTAATCTATTTTAATTTCTCTTCTCTTCTCTTCTCTTCTCTTCTCCTTGGCTTCCGTTGTCAACCCCCCCCCTCTCTGAAATTAGACTCACAGCCTCATTACCAGATAGATAAAGAGATTACGGTTGGTATTAAAGGATCGCAAATTTGCCGGGAGAAGACGTAAATGGCGGACACCAATGGGGACCCGGACCAAGGTCTTGGGTTATCTTGAGATTTGACTTAGGTTAAACTATGCTCTATCTTGCTTTAAGCTACGCAATACCTGGGAGAGAACGTTGATTATCTCGGATCGGTCTACCCGGGCTTTCCTGAACCTAATTTTCAGAATGAAATCTTTTTCCGGAGCCCGG
>NJBP01000066.1 GCA_005223085.1 Candidatus Aerophobetes bacterium Ae_b3b
GTGACCTGCCCCCCTAGAATCGGTCCAGTTATTATGTTAGACTAGGGATCAAAAAAAGGGGGGATATAAATGACCAGAAGAAGCTACACGCCAGAGAGAATCATCAACAAGCTCCGGGAAGTGGAGATTCTTCTCAGTCAAGGATCTACCGTAGGTGAAGCTGCTAGGAAGATAGGGGTAACTGAGCAGACTTATTACCGTTGGCGAAGAGAATACGGTGGCATGAGGATTGAGCAGGTCAAGCGACTCAAAGAGCTGGAAAAGGAGAATACCCGGCTCAAGAGACTAGTAGCAGATCTTTCCCTGGACAATGACATCCTAAAGGAGGCATCCCGGGGAAACTCCTAAGCCCGCCCAAGAGACGTAAGATGGTAGATAGAGTCTTGAAGACTCTTAAGGTCTCCGAGAGACGGGCATGCCGGGTCCTGGAACAGGCTAGGACTACACAGAGACATAGTTCACATATCAAAGGTGACGAGGAGAGATTAGTAGCCCGTATCATTGAACTAGCAACGCGATATGGTAGATATGGATATCGCAGAATAACGGCACTACTCAAACAGGAAGGTTGGAAAGTGAACCACAAGAGAGTAGAGAGAATCTGGAGAAAGGAAGGCCTTAAGGTACCACAGAGGCAGCCAAAACGGGGCAGGCTCTGGTTAAATGATGGCTCATGTATCAGGCTCAGGCCTCAATATAAGGACCATGTGTGGAGCTATGATCTCATGATGGCAAGAACAGCTGAGGGAAAAGCATTTAGGATACTCACTATAATTGATGAGTACACCAGGGAGTGCCTGGCGATTTTAACTCAGCGTCAAATTACTTCTGGGGATGTTATCGAGCAATTATTCTATCTATTTATATTTAGGGGCGCCCCTGAACACATTCGCTCTGATAATGGCCCCGAATTCACCGCAAAGGCAGTGCGCAAATGGTTGAATGATCTAGAAGTCACAACACTCTTCATCGAGCCAGGGAGCCCTTGGGAGAACGGATACATAGAATCGTTCAATGGAAAGCTAAGAGATGAGCTACTTAATCGGGAGATATTCACCACACTAACTGAAGCGAAGATACTTATTGAAGAGTGGCGGAAGGAGTACAATCAAGTAAGGCCGCATAGTTCCTTAAATTACCGGCCACCTGCACCTGAGGCCATCATTCCGTTGACTCTAACTTAACAAGTGGTACAGTTAATGGGGGCAGGTCACTAGGATAATCCCCCCAATTCCTTGTTCAACCATGTGCCACACACCATTTTTTATAACATAAATAAGTGATGTATCATGTGCTCCAGCCATTGCAAGATCATGAGGAAAGACCCATAATAAACCAATAAGCATACCAAATTTTAGACCATCAATAACTGTCTTTTTTCCTTTGTAAATAAATGGATATAGGTAAGCCATAAAACCAGCTAGTACGAAATATGCAACAAGTAAAAGTCCAATTCCATCATGTGTAGCATGTACATCTTTATACAGGTTTGCCATTATTAAATTGTGCCAAAGTCCTGCAACGATCCACATTCCAATTCCGCATAATAGGATTGAAAGTGTGAATTTCTTAATATTTGTTCTCATTTTATACGGTTAAATTCATTTTTTCAACTTAATTTTTTACTCTGCATGTTATTTTATCTGTTTTTACTTTTACCCTTTTCCTCTTGAAACCAAAGTCGTTATAATAAGACCCAGGCCTAATCCCGCTAACATACTTCCAACGAATGCTAGAGGAGATTCCTTTAGGAAAAAAAATCCAACACCCAAACCCATAAGTAAACCACCACCGATGGCCCATGTACTCTTATCGTCTTTTTTTTCCATCTTTTTCATTGTATTTTCCTCGCTTGTTTTGATTTTAATTTTCTTTAATAAAATTGACTAAATCGTTTAGAAATTCAATCTGTACTCTATTCGTTTTAATATCCCTAATAGCATGCCCTCCATCGGGATAAACTTTTACTAATAAATCTAAATTATTTGAATTTAGTCTTTTAATACTTTCTTCAACTGGAACATTTTTATCATTTTCTCCTAAAGCAATAAAGGCAGGAATATTTACTTGTTCCCAATAAGGAATTGGATCAAATCCTGCATATCCTTTTATATGCTCTTTTTTCATAAGGTTCTTTGTTGTTAACGGAGCGATTAGTTTGGCAATGAAGGGTAAGTATATGGTGCGATATTGTGAATTTCTTCATATAATAATTGTTCTTCTTGTGTAACTATTGGACCAGACATACTAACAACAAAAGCAAGATCTTCTGTTTTGGCGGCGACTACTGGAGCAATCCATCCACCTTGACTCATACCGATAACACCAATTTTAGAATAATTAAACTGATCTTGAGTTCTTATATATTCTATTGCACTAATAGTATCACCCGCCAGTTCTTCAAAACTTGCGCCTATCCATTTTCCTTCTGATTTTTCTGAACCTCTTTTGTCAGGAAGTAAAACAGCAATTCCATTTTCCTGAAGATGATTTGCAACTGTCAAATACCATTTACTATCTCTGGTACTTGTACCAGAACCATGTATAATAACTGCCACAGGAAATGGACCTTCTCCTTCAGGTAATATCATCATTCCAGCAAGTTTAAGATTTCCATTATTAAAATAAATTTCAGTGTATTCAATTTCAGATAGACTTGGTCCTACCAATGGAGTATAAGTTCTATCTTTATAGATTATTGGAAGCAATAGTAAAAATACTACAATAATTACCGAAAAAGCTATTATTCTTTTTTTGTTTAATTTCATATTATTCTCCTTTCATTAAAACTAAATTTCATAACTCTATAAATAATTCGTTTTCGGAATGGGGTGGAGAAAACACAATATTATCCCCCTTATCTTATATTAGAAAAGTTAAATTTATCCCCTTTTTAGAAAGCTTATCATCCTTTATAGTCTTAGAAGAATATTTCTTGAATTTCATATAAGTCATTTATATACGAAATTCGCTTTCAGTCAAATTTGGAGGACATATACGAAGTTCGTATTATCTTGACCTGCCCTCCAAAAACTAGTCCCCGTATAAAGATCGAGTGAAGACCAAAGAAAGATGGATTGAATGGCCATAAGAATATGCGTACTAGAGCCCCCAAACCCCAGATTGACAAGTGCTGAGATTTGGCTTGGTTCAGGTTCTTTGCACCGGAATATCAAAGATTGGAATCTCTATCTCATCCACCAAATTGTCCCAAAAAGTTCTAACTTTGTTCTGTCCCCGCAGGGGAGCCATCCAACCAGAGAAGGGAAGAATAGCTCGGTATATGGGATAAGCCGTAAACAATGCGGACTAATTAATGGGTATACCGCACTATATGTTTTGTAATTAAAACTGCGAATATCCAAGTTAGTCCAGCACCTAGCAAGAGAATAAACCATTCAAAGAGGCCTAATGGAACAACATGGAACAAACGATTCAATGGTGTATAGAGTATCGCTAATTGCAGGGCTATGCAACCACTTGTTGCCAAAACCAACCATTTATTTGAAAACCAACTTAGCTGTTGTTGATATCTAATGACAGAGAGTTTCACAAATTCATACAAAACGAAACCAGTGAAGACCATGGTCCTGGCCGTTGCCAATCCATTTTTAAGCCCGATAAAGAATATGGCCAACAAAACAACAGTCAACTCAGCACCGATAGCCATAATCCAATAAATTGATTTTCTGTTCATAATACCCTCTGCTTTTTTTCTTGGCTTTCTCTGCATTGTGCCTTTCCTTGTAGGATCAACACCTAAAGCTAGAGCTGGTAAGCCATCTGTGAGAAAATTAATCCAGAGCAGCTGCACAGGCATTATGGGTAAATACCCAAATAAAGAAGCAAAGAATACCACAAGAACTTCAGCAAAATTAGTTGTAAGCAAATACCTAACAAAATTTCTTATGTTATCAAAAATTGTTCTCCCATTCCTCACAGCATCTACAATGGTTGCAAAGTTATCATCAAGTAAAACCATATCAGATGTTTGCTTAGCGACATCGGTTCCCCTTATACCCATCGACACTCCAACATCGGCACTTTTTAAGGCAGGAGCATCGTTCACACCATCACCAGTCATAGCGACTACGTGTTTATTCTCTTGCAGTGCTTTCAGAATCCCTACTTTATGCATTGGAGAAACCCTGGCAAAAATATCTACATCCTTGATTCTTGCCCTTAACTGCTCGTTAGAAATACGGTCCAGGTCTTTTCCTTCCAGTATATTGCTACCAATACCAATCTCCTTTGCTATGGCCTGTGCGGTAATTTTATTATCCCCAGTTATCATCACAACCCTTATCCCTGCTCGCCTGCAAGTCTCAACAGCTTTCCTAACCCCTCTTCTTGGAGCATCTATCATTCCCTGTAAACCAAGAAAAATGAGGTCATCTTCAATTTTTTCCTTCTTCTTCTCTTCCTCTTCACTGAGCACTTTATGAGCAAAAGCCAGAACCCTTAAAGCATCTTTGGCTAAATCCCTATTTCTTGATGCTATAATTTCTTTGTCTCCCTTGGTGAGTCTTCTCACTTTTCCATCTTCGAGAATAAGACTACATCTCTCTAAAATTACCTCAGGGGCACCTTTTGTAAAGACTAAAAGCTCCTTATCTTTTTTATGAACAGTGGTCATCTTCTTTCTCTCAGAAGAAAAAGGAATCTCATCTACTCTTACATATTCATCAGGTTTAAGACTAGCTTTCCTGGCAGAGACCAGGAGAGCAATTTCAGTAGGGTCTCCAATGTACTTTTTCTTTTGATTCTCATCTTTTCCCACAACTGCATTGTTACAAAGCAAACCGCAATTGAGCAAAGGTGAAACTTTCTCTGCATCTATCTTTTTCCCGTTGATGAGAAAATCTCCATCCAAACTATAACCAACACCGGTAACATCTACTATCTCACCATCAAAGTACAGTTTTCTTACTGTCATTAAACCTTCAGTCAAAGTTCCTGTTTTGTCAGTACAGATAGTATCAACAGAACCAAGGCTCTCTACAACCGGCAGCTTCTTGACTAGGCTATTTCTTTTGACCATTCTTTTTGTACCTAAAGCTAAAGCAATTGTAACCACAGCAGGCAAACCTTCGGGAATTGATGCTACCGCTAAAGCTATAGCTGTGAGAAAAATAGTAACAAAATCAGCGGTACCTATTAGAAACTGCACCAGCAAAATAAAAGCAATTATTCCTATTACTCCATAGGTTATTTTCTTTCCCAGAGCATTTAATTCTAGTTGAAAGGATGTTGGCCTTTCTTTGGTTTCTCTAATCTCCGCAGCAATTTTCCCAACCTCCGTATTCATCCCGGTTTCCACAACTACTGCTTTTCCCTTGCCCCTTACTGCAACGGTGGTCATAAAAAGGAGATTTCTTCTCTCTACCAAAGGTATATCCTCTTCCAAAACTTTAGCTTCTTTCTTTACGCTTTCACTTTCTCCGGTGAGGCTTGATTCATCAATAGCTAAATCTTTACTCTCTATCAACCTTGCATCGGCCGGAACTTCATCTCCCTCTTCGATCAAAACTATATCTCCTCTGACTACATCCCTTGAAGCGATCTCCTGCACTAACCCATCTCTTACCACCTTTGCCTTAGGAGCAACCAGTTTCCTTAATGCTTCGATACTTTTTTCTGCCTTATAGTTTTGCAAGAACCCAAAAATGCCATTAGCCAAGACTATCAACAAGATTAAGAGAGAATCAACAACTCTCGGCTCTTGTCCAGGAAAAATCCCAATGAGATAACTAACAACAGCAGCCATTATCAAAATAATAACTAAAAAACTTTTGAATTGTTCAGCAAAAATTCTTAAAGGAGAGGTCTTTTTCCCTACCTGTATCTCATTAGTACCATATTCTAATACTCTTCCTTCTACCTCTTTTTGCGTTAAACCAGCCTGATTCGTTCCAAGCCGATCAAAAACCTCTTTTAGCTTTAAAGAATGCCATCCACCCATGAGCAAATCCTATTAACCAAAATATTCAATTTTTACTAACAATCAAGAGACTGTTAAAGACAAATCATATCAAAGCCCGAGAGAATATGCAAATTATTTTCTCTTTTGCACTTTCTCTCAATTTCTTCATCTGGCTGGTTCACCACCGACTGTTTCTGACCTTTTACTAATTTGGCACCAAAGACAGATGAGATTAGAGAACCAGGATTCCAGGGTAAAGACCCGATTCCCTAGATGACTTATCATAGCTGAGCCGGCTTTGCTTCTAACAAAACTGGAGGCCTGTAGGCTGGAAGCTGAATCTTCTGGCCCATATTCTCGAAAGAATCTCCAACATCGCCCTGCCAGGAGCTATTCTATGCAACTTTCAAAACACGACGGATTTGTTATCAACATCGTCCAGTCCGGGGAGCCAACTTTGACTCTTCTGTCTTATTTTCATGAAACACATTGAAAATTAAGGCAATATCAGTGTTTCCAAAGTTTTTTCCATCAAAGCTAATTTTGTGAGGAAATATTAAGTTTTGGAAACGTTGTTTTGAATTTATATCAGATTTTTTCCACAAATCAGCTATATTTGTAACAATATGTTTACAATACTGAATACAATCAACTATATCATTTAAATCAATCTTAAGCTCATTTAGGTATATTTCTTTATTTGCTATGTCAGTTTTTGTTTTTTCTAATAAACTACGACAATCTTCTTTAGAGAAATTTTCATTAATAATTGCTTTTAAAATTCTGTCTTTTTCTTTTGTTAAACCATTAATTTCAGCTTCAATTCTTTTTTGCTCTAATTTAGTATCTTTCATTTTTTTATTCCATATATCAACAATAATGGCTTCAAATAGAGCAAAATACTCCCTATTTGGTTGTGTGACAAACCCGGATAATTCTTAATATTGTCATCAGTTAAATTTTTTACAAAAAAGCCCGGATAAAACCACTGTTTTAGTTGTTTAATAGAGTATGAGGCAACTAAAGCTGTGAAAAGTTATAATCCATACGGCATATACATACCCCGCTATCATAAGCAGAGCAGATTCTACAACATCTTTGCCAATCACTTTGAAGATTTTCTCAGTAACTACTATTCTATTGATGAATTATACAGCAAGTATGGCGATATTACAGATCATCAGACAGATACGGTCCATAAGTTTCTGAAATGCCAGGATCTAACACAGGGATTTGGAGTAGCAAAATGCCCCAGCTGCGGTACAGCATACATTGTTCCTTTTTCCTGCAAGAAGCACAAAATCTGCCCTTCCTGCAGGATGAAGAAGCTTTTGGAGTATTCAGAGTGGCTAAAGCAGGAAGTGTTATTGGAATTAACACACAGGCACTGGGTATTTACAATTCCAAAAGAGTTGAGAGTTCATTTCTATAGAAACCGCTTCCTGCTTAACAAGCTTATCGAAACAGCCTGCCGATTTCTAGTATTCATCTACCGAAAATTTTTAAACCTGCCGAAGAATCAGAAGAAGAAAGCTCATCCGGGTATAGTTGGTATATTGCAGACGGCAGGAAGCGACCTGAAATTCAATCCTCACTGCCATCTTATAAGCACTGAAGGAGTGTTGATAGAAAAAGATGAAGATGACCTTTATGTTCCCGTAAACTTCCTGCCTTACGATTATATTAGAATTGCCTGGCGTAACAGAGTATTGAATATGCTGTATAACTTCAAGGAGATCACATCTCAGGAGAGGAAAGAGCTAAAAGAGAGATACAAAAGTGGATTCAATTTCCCCGGCTAGCTCAGACCCTAGTATAGTTCTTCTTGGTTTTCTGAGACCTAATGCTATTCGCATGGGGAGCCAGTACAAGAGAGGGAATGTGAAACTTCGCCATCTCCAGCACTCTGCTGTTACTGTTGTCACATATACTCTTATCAGTACTTCATTTCCTTGGGAGTAGGTTTATCTACCTCTTTGAGCTGAAGAACATCCGGTGGTCCGTATTTGTGATAAACAATAGCTTTCATTTGGGTATCCTTCGTTATTTTAGATGTGCTCATTTAAACTTCGTTTATATCTGTTTTGGCAGACTCGGAAGCGATTGCAGATGAATTAAATCCTTTAACTATTAGCCATACCGCTAGAACCATTTCATTCACGGCTATTGGAAGATTCAAAAAGATCGAGATCGTCGAAAAAGGACTATGGCCGAACATACCTAACAAGCCTGCGTCTGCTAACAACAATGGGGCTCCAATAAGACCCCAGACTGATAAAAATCGAGGAATGAGTTTTGATTGATACAATAAATAATAAAACATCAGAGCACCTAGGCTAAAAACGATCCCAGGCCCAAGCAAAAAGACCCAATCACGTGCTGCTAGTAATAAAGTGCCTAAAGTTTGAAAATAGGAAGCATCCGGAGCTCCTGCTATTACAAATTCCTGACTTAATGTCAATAGTAATAGTAGGCTGATTGCACCAACAATAATGATAACGGCCTCAATAATCCTGAAACCAACGTACCCAAGAGCTATACTTTCACTATGCTTTTTTAAGATTGGAAACAGCATAACTGCAATGCCAACAACTGCAGCGTCATTAATTAACTCAAAGAGCACTCCTATTATCACTTGGGTTTTATTTGGATAAATATTAATAAGATAATCTGGAGCATTTAGTATCTTTTTGTTATATAATCAATTATTTGATAGAGTAAATTATGCTGTACAATGAAATATGCCAATAATGCGAGGAGGTAAGGATGACCGGTAGTATGCAGCACTATGCTGGGTGAGCTCTGCGATAAAATCACCCGCCTTGAAGAGTTTTATGTTTTCCTTAAAGTATTCGTTATACCTCGTTTTGTAAATAATTGTTCCGTTTGAGCGTGCATAGAGGATCTTCTGTAAAAGGCAAGCCCCATCGGGCTTGCCTTGTCAGGACGGTGTATTCGGCTGGCGTGCCGTAATACTCTTACTCGTACTTATATTTGGCTACCGGTGCTTCTGGGTCGGCTGTCCATTCCTGCATACTGCCGTCATAAAACTTTACATTTGTATATCCAACCACCTGGGTCAGCACATACCACACTGGGCTGGCATAGCCCCCAACACCACAATAGACAATGATCTCTTCGGACGCATCCTCACCAAGTACAGTAAGTGCTATTTCACTGATTGCGCTGGTATCCTTCCAGGTCATGCAAGTTGTCACTCCGGCTTCATCTACGGTAGCCTCCCAGAACCAAGGAGCGGGCAAATTTTTAGCAGTTGGGATATGACCGGCTCTTTCCGACGAAGGGTCCTGCTCTATACCATAGTACATATCGGCCTCTCTGGTGTCGACTAAGGTGGATTTTCCCACCTTATCTTCAACATAGTCCTTTAAGACGAACATTGCCTCATCTACTACTCCAGTGTATGTTACTGCGGTTGGCGTAACGGGTTCAGTAGATATAGCTCTTTCCTCTACTGCCCACAGGTCGTATCCTCCATCAAGCATAGTCACGTTTTCAACCCCGGCATATATGAGCGTAACAGCAACCCTGGCAGCAAATGTGACGCCAGAGGGGGCTGGTCCTGACGGTGAATCAACTGTCCTGGCAATAACAACCACTGTGGAATCGCCGGTTATCCCCGCGTTGCCAATAGTAGTAAACAGAGCCCCCTCCTCGGGCAGTTCCATCCAGGGCCATTCTTCTCCAGGGACATTTACCACCCAGTTGGGAAAGGCGGGGACATTTACTGAACCGGGAATATGACCGGCTGTATAGTAGTCGGGCTCTCTGACATCAAGTATAACCAGGTTTGGGTTGCCAATGTTATCCTCTAACCACTGGGTGGAGACAATAGCGTCAATCGCCCGGGCTGGAGGTGACGGTGGCGTTGCCGGGCAGCCGATAGCCACCAGGCTGAGGACTAACAACAACGCCAGCGGGATTAATAGTAGCTTCTTTTTCATTTTTTCTTCCTCCTTTTTTTTAATTATTTAAATTGTCCTGTGCAGTTATCATGCAACATTTTTTTCCTTATGCATGATACTTTAATATTTGGATTAGTTGCAATATAGTTTTGATTTTTTTAATTGCAGATTACGATTGTATATATTCATTGTTCTTATACCGCTGACCTGCCCCCATTAATAGTACCACTCGTTAAGTTAGAGTCAATGGAATAATGGCCTCGGGAGCAGGTGGTCTGTAATTCAAAGCACTGTGCGGCCTTACTTGATTGTACTCTTTCCGCTACTTTACAATATTCTATACGCCTGATTATTTCTTGGTGGAACCCCCTTCTATAATGAGCTATTAGACTATGTTCTATTTAATAGGTAAATAATAGGGACAGCGCCCATTTATTGATTCTTACTTGTGG
>NJBP01000067.1 GCA_005223085.1 Candidatus Aerophobetes bacterium Ae_b3b
TCTTTCTCCCATCGAAGGAGTTCGGTAACTGAGGAGAGAGTGCCTCCCTCCAGGATTTCTTCTCGAATGCGATTTTCCCTTTCTAAAACATCCATGGCCCGGTTAGCTATCTCCACCGCCTTCTTCTGAGGAATAACCACAATCCCGTCTTCATCTCCTACCAGCCAGTCCCCAGTAAATATACTTACTCCTCCAATTCGAATAGGGATCCCAATTTCTCCAAAACCTCGTGGTTCTCCGGCTGTGGGGGTGATAAGCCTGGCATAAGCAGGGAATTTCAATGTGACTATCTCGGGAACGTCTCTGATTGCCCCATCAATTACTACTCCCCCTAGTCTCTTCTGAATAGCTGAATGGGTCGCCAGCTCGCCCCATATCGCTGGCCCCATTCCACCTGCATCAATGACTATCACCTGACCTTTTTCTGCTTTATCAATTGCTTCAACTGGCTTGGCCCAATCACCAGGATAACTCCTCACTGTTAGGGCCTGCCCTACCAGTTTAACTCCCGGGGTGATCTTCACCAGACCTTTGATCTCTCCAGCTCGATGCATGGCGTCGGAAAGATTGGGAGTAGAAACCTTCTTGAAGATCTGGACAATTTCCTTACCCCTTGCTCTCTTGAATAGTTCTGCAGGAACAACCTTTTTATCCTTGATCGCCTCCTTGATGGTCCTGGTAGCCTCCTGGGGATCCTTGGCTTTAATTACAGCTCCTCCTACTATAACCACACTGGCTCCTGCATCTATGGCCTTGGCAACAGTCTCAGAATTTATCCCTCCGGCCACGGCAACGGGGACACTTACTGTTCGGGAGACTTCTCTTAACTGGCTAAAAGGATCTTTGCCCCTCATTTGTTCATCTATTGAGGTATGCATTCCTATATAATCTATGCCCATTTTTTCTAGTTCCATGGCCCGTCTTGTCGGATCACTCACTCCTAACAAATCAACCATGACCCTTCCCCCATAATTTTTAGCCGCCTCCACGCATTCTTTTATAGTGGAGTCATCGGCTACCCCAAGAACACAAACTACGTTAGCTCCCGCTTTAAAAGCTGATTCCGACTCAATCCTGCCCACATCCATAATCTTCATATCGGCTACCAGAGTCTTTTGGGGAAATCTCCTTCTTAGAGCCCGGAGACAATCCAAACCCTCACTTTTAATTAAGGGTGTGCCTGCTTCAAGCCAGTCTGCCCCTCCGGCAGCCGCTGCTTCAGCTACCTTCAAGGCTCTATTTAGGTTCACAAAATCCAGGGCTATTTGAACCAACGGCTCCATCAATTATCTCCCTGGCTATAGGTTATTGAGCTATCCTTGGCTTCCCAGACCCTCACCTTGCTCAGTTTTATGGTCTCTAAATTTATCTCTTTCTTAAGTCTTTGAAAAAGATATTTGGCTATATTTTCTGTGGTGGGATTAGTACTGCCCAAAACTTCATTTAAATAATGATGATCCAAATGAGCTGTCCATTTTTTAACTATCCTCTTCATCGATCTAAAGTCAACGAGAATCCCAGAAGGGTCCAACCTCTCTCCTTTGACAAAAACCTGGACCTTCCAGGTGTGCCCGTGTAGTTGCTCACAACCTCCCCTTATTTCCTTTAGCTGATGGGCAGCAGCAAATTCAGTTTCAATCATCAATTCATACATTATCCTCTCCTCATTCTAACAGAAAATCACCCCTCGTCAAAGATATCTCGGGACTTTTCCCCTCCGTCGCTGTATATCGACTTTGGATTATTTCTGCTCGTCTTCTCGTCTCGGGAAAGACATGAAACTCGTCGCTCCGCTCCTCAGACATCACGTCTTTCTTCTTCCTCAACTTTAAGACTCGTTAAGGTGGCTGATATAAGGCTTCTTCGGGGAAAGTCCCTCGATACGCGTATAAATCTTCTGAATACTAATATTTTTCTGGAACACCATTTATAAGTGATTTGTAGATATTTTCCAATCTGGAGACACTTCTCTCCAAACTATGAGCCTGAACCATTCGGTAGGACTCCTCCTGCATAGATCGCTTTAGTTTCTCATTGCCGAGAATGTTCTCAATTTTATCTGAGGCGTCTTGAGGGTCATCCAAACTAAAAGTGTATCCATTGACTCCTTCCTTAACCAGCTCCTGGGCAGCATTTTCCCGGCTTTTTCCAATAAGTATGGCATTCCGAGTGGCCATAGCCTCCAGGGCAACTATACTCTGAAGTTCGTAAAAAGAGGGCAAAATAAGGATATCCGCTTCTAGATAAGCACAAAGCAAATCCTTTCCTCTCAAATACCCGGTGAGAATAATGGCGTTTTTGAGCCCATGGCTGGCTATTTTTTCTTTCAATTTATCTTTTAGAATACCCCCGCCTACCATTAATAATTTAACCTCAGATCTTTTCTTCAATAATGATCCCATTATTTCAATGAGATAGCCGGGATTTTTTTCATAACTCAATCGGCCTACATAAAGCAGGGCCGGAGACCGACCCAGCTCATAAGATTCACGGAACTTCATCCGATCTTCCAAACTGGCTCTCCGAGCACTAAAACAATCTAAATCTATTCCATTACTTATTACCTGAATAGGTCGATGAGTGTAATTTCGGGCAATCCGACCTGCAAAATGGGAAGGGACAACTATCAGATCACCCCGGTTGTAAAAATGGGAAAACCAACTCTCTACCGCCTTTTCCATGAGGAACCAAGGAAGCTGCGGCGGAAGAACATTTCCTACCTGAACATGAAATCCCAAAACCACGGGAATGCCTAATTTCTTTGCTCCCCTTAATGCCTGCCAGCCTAAATAAGTTGGAAGGTTAATCTGAATAATTTCTATTCTTTCTCTTTTGAGGATGGAAAAGATTTTCTTTGAAGAGACAAAAGCGAAATGACCCTTTTCCCGGGGAAGAGAGATGCTGAAAAATCTATAAATCTCAATCCCCTCCACCACCATTAAGAAGGGTTCTTTAGTTCGGGAGGTAATAATAATAACCACATGTCGCTTTTTTCTTAATTCCAGCGAGAAGTTTTGAGTAGAAACCCCTTCTCCTCCTACGGAAGGAAAGGTCTGGTCGGAGACAAAACAAATTCTCATTCTCCCCTTTTCTCCCAAAACCCTCTCCATCCCAGGCGAAAGACCAAAAAAAGGGCTACCGCTACTCCCAATAAATCAGTAACCCTGACCATCAAACTAAAGGCTAGAGCTCTATTCGGTCCTATTCCCACAAGCTTAAAGACCCCTACTTCTCCTAACTCAAAGATTCCCAGGGCCCCGGGAGTAAATTGCAGAGCAAGAACAAGGTGAGTCAAAGCAAAAAGAAGGGCAAGCTCGGACAGCTTAAACACCGTCTTAAGAAAATAAAAGAAAAGAGCCGGTTTAATAAATACCAGAAGCCCAGCACTAAGTTTTATGCAAAAAGCAAGTAAAGTTATGAGTCGATGTTGATTAAAAGCAAGAAAAACATGATCTTCCAGTTTCGATATCTCAGGCTTTATTTTTCTGATAATTTTAGACAGGGGATTTATGCGTTCTAATAGAGTGGCCAGGGAGGTAAAGAGCTTACTCTCATAAAGAAAATTGAAAAGAAGCATTCCCATCCCGGCGCCGAAGAGAATATTTACTGTGAAAAGGGTCAGATAGATTTTCCGGGGCAGAGAATATTCGATGAGAGTCCAGATACTACCTAAATAAATAAAGAATAAACCAGCCCCAAGCTCCAAGAACTTGTCCACTACAACCGTAGCCCCTACCTTGGCAATAGGAAGTTGATGTCTCTTACTGATCATATAGGCCCTGAGCGGCTCTCCTCCTATATACATAGAAGGAGTAAGATAACTCACGGCAAACCCAATTACCCTCGCCGCAAAGACATCCCTAAAGCTAAGGCGACAGCCATAAGAGGCCAAAATAATTTGCCAGGAGAAAGTAAAGAGAAGTAAGATGAAAAGAGCATTGGCAATAAAAACAACTGCTCCCAACAGACCTATTTGACCTATCTCAAAGAAAACATTTTGAATACCAGCTAGATAAAATATCAAAATCAGGACTGTCAGCCCGACCACAGTGGAGATAATGACAACAATTTTCCTTTTCATTATCCAAACACTATCTTCATGAACCTATCTACAGCTTCATTGGCCCCGGTCTTATGGACTAGTCCCGGGTATTTTTTAGCCTCCTCCACATCTCTGGCGAGATTCAGTCTATCTTGATTCACACTGTAGAAATTCTTCCTTTTTTTATGATATTCCGCTAGATAGACCTGCTCAGTTTGTCCCGGAGTAGGAATAAATAGAGCTTTTTTTCCTAAGAGGGAAAGTTCCATGACGGTGGTATAGCCGGGTCTGGTAATCACTAGTTTGGACCTATTCATGATCTCTTCCTGTCTTTTCCTTCCTAAGTAACCAAAAACACGGAGATGGTTAACAGTTTCATTTCGGGGGTCCTCTGGTTTTCCCAGGGCTATAACCACCTTGCCTTTTAAAAGAGGCGCCTGCTCCAAGATTTTTTTCTCCAGAATTGTCCTCTGTGGCTCTGGCCCAGAAAGGGGAATGAAATAATCAATGTCTTCAGCAGTTTCTCTTTTTCTTAAGTCGGACAGGACTCCCAAATATTCGATCTTTTCTTCCTTAAAATATTTTAAATTGTGGGAAAGGTCTCCACTCAAACCATCTTCTTTATAATCGGGAACAAGAAACTTAGAGAAGTTATATTTGAAAAAGGAATAGTTGAACCCCTCCGTTGCCATTTCAAAAAGTTTCACCCTACCGGGAGCAATAAATCTAAGTTGATGAGAAATAAGATAAGAAGGAATTTCTTTATTATAAACACCGTAGCGATTATCGGAAATTATTCTTTCATATTTTTCCCTCTTAATCAGTTTTTTTATCTGACTGTGCTCCTGGACAATCTCATTCATATAGATGGGGAAATAGCTAAGGAATCTAGCTACCGAAAAATCTCTCTCAGAGTAAGCAGACGAATAATCGGGAATAGTAAAATAAGAACAAGCATCCTTAAGCTCGTCCTTTAAAAGATCTAGAGACCTTCCTATCCCTACCAGGGTAAGAGTATGACCAGCTTTTATCATCCTCCGGAGAAGAGGAAGATCCCTGGTAGCGTGACCCAGACCCCAGGAACAGACACCGAAGAGAACCCTCAATTTAGTTTCATTCTTTCAACCCGCCAACGCATCCCTAACCCCCTTTACGACCTTATCCTTGATCTCCTGACCTTGAGACAACATTGAGGAAAGGACAGAGCTTGTCCTTTTTCTAAATTCTTCATCTTTAATATAGCCCAGATTAATCTGGACATTCAAGGCTGCACTTTGCAAAGCTGCATCTGCCAGCAAAGCACCTACGCCTACATCGGTGATTAAATTAGGATTCCCTTTGGAGAGAAGAAGTTGGGCCAGCTCTAACAACCGAAGAGCTAATTTGGCTGTAGTCAGAGGAACCTGGGTCGCATCCTTTAGAGCAATTTGTAAAGCCTGTCTCCTTTTTTCCTTTAGCTCGGAAGTATCCCTGGGCATACGAGAAGTCTGAGAAAACCTGGCATATACCTCAATATCCTTTTGAATGAGCCCAGAAAGCTCCTCCTTAAGCTTGTC
Organism: Candidatus Aerophobetes bacterium Ae_b3b; assembly: GCA_005223085.1. Classification (GTDB taxonomy): domain Bacteria; phylum Aerophobota; class Aerophobia; order Aerophobales; family AE-B3A; genus AE-B3B. The sequence goes on from NJBP01000067.1 coordinate 5,599, forward strand.
TGCTTCTTTTAAGATCTCTCGAACGTCCCTTTCCACCTTCTCAAATTTAGGTTTCCCTAAGGTGAAGTTTCCTACCATGCAGAGAAGGGCAGCTCCCAAAGATCCTACCAGGGCAGCTACACTTCCCCCTCCCGGGGTAGGGGTTTTAGACGCTGTATCCTCGAGAAAACTCCTTAATGGCTGGTCTAAGTACATTTTTTACACTCAATGATTCTTTTCTCAGTAATTATATAGTCAACTGGGGCATCATGTGATTGAGAAGGAACATTATCCACTAGCTGTAGTTCGAAGGCTAAAGCTATGGATTTGGTTCTGCGCGGAGCTTTTTTTAAGAATCGATCATAAAAACCTTTTCCAAATCCAAGCCGATTTCCTCTCTTATCAAAAGCAACTCCGGGAACTATTACTAATTCCAGTTGTTCTATTTTAAGGGGACGATAAAAATTCTTTTTTGGCTGGAGGATCCCTAATATTCCGGATGCAAGCTCTTTTTCAGCGTTTTTCAGCTCCGATATTAGAATCTGGTTATTTCGAGAGTCAATTAGAGGAACAGCTACTCTTTTACCCAACTTTAAGGAATGTTCAATCATCTTTCTAGTTTGAACCTCATCGGCTAGAGCCAAGTAAAAGAGAATTGTTTCAGCCTCGGAAAATTGGAAAATCCCTAAGAGTTTTCGCCTGATTTGATCACTTTTTCTTTCTATCGCTTGAGGCGATTGAGATCGACGCAGAGCTAAAATTCTCTTTCTTAAGAGAGATTTACCCACCCCATTCTTCATCTGGAAAAATCGGTGAACTAAAAGCTTTCCCTCTCAGAGGGGCACAAACTCTTTCTTGTTGGAGTTTAGCAAATCATTGTGGCATTGTCAAAATATTTTTTTAAAAAAATCCCCTCTCTTTGTAGGCTAATCACTTGTTTAGAGCGAAATGGTGAGTCACTAAAAATTCAAAGGGTAGCCACCATACTTCCTGGCAGCATTGTAAAAGGCTAGAATGAAAAATCTCAATTTACCCCCTTAGAAAAGCCCCTTCTAAACTTTCTAACGGGGTTTACTTTTTGCTAACCAGCCCCGAGGAGCTGCTTTACCTCATCAACCGCTGAGGCAGCATCGGGAGCATAGCCATCAGCTCCTATCTCATCAGCATAACTCTGGGTAAGAGGAGCACCTCCAATCATCACTTTAACCTTATCTTTGAGACCAGAGTCTCCCACTGCCTTGACGACATCCTTCATGGAGGGCATAGTAGTGGTAAGGAGCGCTGAAAGTCCCACTAGATCCGCCTTCTTTTCCTTAGCTGTCTCTATGAACTTCTCAGGACTCACATCCACTCCCAAATCGATTATTTCGAATCCTGCTCCTTCTAGCATCATAGCCACCAAATTTTTACCTATATCGTGAAGATCACCCCTTACCGTACCTAGTACTATTGTACCTATTCCCTTGATATTTTTTTCAGCTAAGATTGGTCTTAGAATCCCCATGCCTGCTTTCATAGCTCGAGCGGCAATGAGAACTTCAGGAACATAAAACTCATTGGCTTTGAACTTGGCTCCCACTACACTCATTCCCGCTACCAGACCCTCATTTAAAACTTTTTCTACATCTTCTCCTTCATCGATAGCTTTCTGTACCAGCTCTTTAACCTCAGGAGCTTTCCCTTTAATGAGGTTATCGGCAATTTCTTTCAAGTCCATTTTCTCCTCCTATGAGAATTTTCCGTATTATACAGACTCCTCTTGAGCTGTCAATACTCGCAAGCTCAATCAATTCTTTTTTATAAGAAAATAAAGCCGTCCCAGGGATTTAGTGCGCTCGGTACGTTTTAGCGCCTGATCTCCTTCACCAAAGTAAACGTCTGCTCTCCCTGGGCCTTTTATGGCGATCCCGCTGTCCTGACAGAAAACAAAATGAGAGTATTCAGCCTCACCTTCCACATTACCGACTTTGTTTAGCCTGGGGGCTCGATACTCAATGTAAGCTAAGGACCCTAGAGGAAAAATGCTCTTATCCACGGCAAGGGATCTTAGGGGAGTAAGTTTTATCCCCGTGGCCCCATACGGACCATCTTCCTCCTCTCTGTGGAATATGAACCTTTGGTTTTGGTTTAAATAGCGATCTATCTCGTGGGGATGGTGGGAAAAATACTCCTTTATCCCCTGCAGGGTAAGCTCTCCTGCGGAAAGCTTGCCATCTTCTCGCAGAAGTTTGCCCAAACTGGTATAGGGTCGTCCGTTACTGACAGCATAATTTGCCCAAAAGCTTCGTCCGTCCTCCAGCACTATTTTACCCGACCCCTCAATCATAAAATAGAATCGGTCTATTTTGCTCCTTAAGTACACCAGCTCAAGACCTTTTCCTTCCAGTACCTTCTCCTGGACAATATGTCTTCGGGTATGGTAAGGAACAATCTCCTCTCTCTTTTTGTCAATGCGGTAGACGATCTTTTCCCCCGCCAACTGGGGGTCGAACTCACCTAGCTCAGCTACCTTTAGATCTGAAGGTTCAAGGTAGAGGGGATATCGGTAATCAGCGTGCTTACTAAGACTTGCTTTATGAACTGGAGAGTAGTAGCCGGTGAAAAGAACCCTACCCTGGCCTTTTTGTCCAAAAGCTAGATAGATGTTGAAGCGCTTTCGTATTAGCCGATTTAGCTCTTTTGCGTCTCTGGCTTCCCCAAGAACCTTAAAGAAAAGCTCGGCTGATTCTTTAATTAGCTCAGCACCCACTCTCTGTTGGCCGAAGGGAAGTTTTTGATTGGAACTTATTTTTTGGGAAAGAAACTCTTTTTCTCGCTCAAACGCCTTCTTTAAGCTAGCAAGGTCCACAGGGGTAAATGAAGGAATTTCATCTCCTTCTACCTGGATAAGATACCTTAAGAAGGGAGGTTCTGGTGGTCGTTTGGGAATCCAGACCAAAAAGTAATAAAGGATCCCAACTTCTGCTACCAGAGAGCAGGCAATAAAAACCACCAGGAAAGATACTTTGGACCTAAAAATAGAAGCCATGCCGGATAAGTCTTTATCTATGGACTTGTTATCAAAATTAGAGGCTGCACTGCGTAATTATTCTATCAAGAAAGAGAATCTCGTCAAATGTCAACTACTGACAGCTAAAGCAGTCAGCTTGTAGTTACAAAAGCACTACTTAGGGGCTGGTTGACAGACAGCCCAACCTGAGGAGCTTGCCCCTCAGTAAAGTTCTTTCTTATATTCCGAGCTCCATTGAGATCAGCGTTAAGCTCAAAACCACAAGCTTTACACTTAAATGTATTACCTGTTCTCTGACTTTTGAGGATATTTCCACAACGAGAACACTTTTGAGAGGTATAGCGAGCATCTACAAAGGCAACAGGAACACCAATTTGATTTGCTTTGTAAGTCACCAGCTCCTGAAATTTCCTAAATGTCCAAGTAGAAAGCTTGCGATTCATCTTTCTGCCTTTGGATTTCTGTTCTCTAATACCTTGCAGTTTTTCAAATACTATACAAGGATTTTGAAGCTCAGATACATACTGGACCAATTCCTTAGACTTTTGGTGAAGATAATCAAGCTTAAACCGTTTCTCCCTGCCAGAGATTCTTTTTAAGACTCTTTTGGCTGAAGGAGTGCCTTTAGCTTGTAAGGCTTTTCTTAGTCTAAAGAAATGGTTGGATTTATAGGTTAAATAACCTCCAGAGAAGAACTTGTTATCTGAGGTAACAGAGATATTCTTAATCCCCAAATCTACTCCGATAAGGATAGACGGCTCTTTGAGAACAACTGTTTTCTTAAAGTGTAGGCAAAGATAGAAATCTTTATTCCTCTTAATCAAAGTAGGAGTATTGGTTAAAGTCCAATCTTTATGCTGGTTTAAGTAATCATAAGGAATAATTTTAGTTTTAATTCTACCAAAAGAAGTAGATAGAGAGCAGTAACCTTCCTTGAAAGTTATAGTTCTTACATCATATCTTAAAAATGGCTTTTTGAACTGAGGTTTGCTCTTTCTCTTTCTTTTGATAATAGCTCTCATTCTATCACAAACTACATCCCTAGCGGAACAGACAAACTGAGCAGGAAGGTTAAACTTTTCTCTAGCAGGATAGTAAGTTAAGTGATGGAGCTTAACCTTGTTGGTTATCTTTTTATCCCAAGCAATAGAAGAAAGATAGTTAAGAAGATTATTATATTCAAAAAGAGTTTTATCTAACTTTTCTCTATTTTCTGGAGAAATATTTAATTTTACCTTAAAAGTTTTAACTATTTCTTTTTCCATTTCATATATATTATAACTATATTTTTTAAACAAGTCAAGGAGGAAAAGCAATTCCTCCGCCAGCTAAAGCAGGCGGTCTCCTTGCCCTGTTTCTATGATTGTTAGCATTTTCTTACCGATGGCCAGGGCGCGGGCCTTTCCTGAAAGGCAAAAAGTTGACTTACCTCGTAATTTGTTATAGTATAAAGGCAAGCCGAAGTGGCGAAATTGGTAGACGCGCAGCATTCAGGATGCGAATT
>NJBP01000013.1 GCA_005223085.1 Candidatus Aerophobetes bacterium Ae_b3b
TCACAGGATTAGGTAGAAAATTAGAAAGAAAAGAAATACCTCCATATTTATCGGAAAGATCATTAGTAGAGGAAGAAGTATTTAGACATATTATTCCATTTAATAATTTTGACCTTATAATTCAAGGGAGATCTGAGGGGGAAGGATGCTATTGTTCTATTAACAATATATTAAAACATTTGATAAAGATTTTAGCTGAAAATTATAAAATTACTATTATTGACTCACCAGCTGGTTTAGAATTTTTCGCGAGAAAAACTTCTTTAAATGTAGATGATTTGATTTTAGTTACTGACCCAAGTAAAATGAGTTTTCACACTTTACAGAGAATTCTTGAAGTGAAAGATGAAGTTAGTTTAGACTTTAAAAATATATGGGTCTTGGGTAATCGATTTAATGGAAAAATCAAAAACCTATTCATAGAAAGTTTTAAAAAAAATTTAGGGAATCACATGAAATTGCTTGGATTCCTTAGCTATGATGGTGAAATTCAAAAGTTCAATTTAAGCGGTAAATCATTACTTGAATTACCATCAAATAATGTTGTGTATCAACAAGCTAATAAAATTTTCTCTCAAATTGTTTAAATAAATGGGAAAAGAAGTTATATTTTTAATTCTTCAATAAGGGGTGATATTCTCTCAATACAATATTTATCACACTCATATTCCATAAGAACTCCAATTAACTCATTTATATGAACCGCTGGTATTTGTGGAGACTCACCGAAAAGATCTTTCATATCATCCCTGAATTTATTAAGAGAATAAAGACAAGTTGGGCAATTAGTAACTAATAATTCAGCTCCAGCACTTTCTGCACTTTTTAATTTATTAAAAGTAATTTGAAGTGCTTCGTCTCGATGTATTACGTTTTGAGATGCCCCCCAACCGCAGCATGAATCTCGTTCTTGATACTCTATAATAGAACCACCCAAAATAGTTAAAATATCTTCTAATTTATTTTTGGGGGCAATAAAACTATGGATATCTTTTTTATCTAATAATAAATTAAGATAATGACATCCATAATGTACAGCACATTTTAACCCATTTAATGAATATTTTAATCTTTCTCCAATCTGTTCTCTAATTAAATGTAGGAAATCTATGACATGAACTATTTTCAATTTTGGAGAGAATAAGATATCTTTTTTAAATTCTTTTAAAATTTTAGTTGTTTTTTCCCTTATATCTTTCGAATTTAAAAATTTACGTCCTCTTAATAACGAAAGGTAACAACCATTACAAGAAACAATCAATATATCTGCTATTTCATTTATAGATACAATATTCCTCTCATTAATTGCGGCGAACTGAGCTCTAGTTATTAAATTTCTCTGGAGAAAAGTTCCAGAACAGCAAGATTGCTCCAAAGATGTAGAAACTTGTAAATCAAAGTCTTCTAACATCGATTTTAAACAAGTTCTTATCCCGGGATAATAATATTCTAAACATGCTTTAAATAAACATATTTTCTTATCTTTAAAAAAATCTAAAGGATTATCATTATAAGTTTGTAAAATCTCATCTGTATCCAAAACAACTGATTTAATATAACCCTCCATCTTTTTGATCGAAACTCCAATATTTACTCTTCAATTCCAATATTTTTTTTGCTTGCTTTATGAAGATATTTGATTCTCGCAAATTCACAGATCTTTTTTATCTCTTCAATTCTTTCAGAAGGTAAATCAGATTCTTTCATTACAGTACCATTTTCTAAAAACCTTTTACACATTTTAACATATTTCTTCAATTGAGGAATATTATATCCTTTTTTAAAAGCTTCATTTCTAAGTGATAAGATAAATAAAGGTATATTAATACCCTCTTTGGGACAAATTTTTGAACACTTGTTACATAAAAAGCAATACCATATGTCTTCTTCTTTTAAAATTGACTCATCTCCAATCAAAACTTTTTCAACTATTTTCCGAATATTAAAATCCGAGATTTTACTCGCTGGACAATCACCGACACACTTCCCACAACTAATACATTGGATAATATTCCAGTTTTCATCAACATCTGTAATTATTCGATTGAAAAAATCCCAATTATATTTTGATTCGTTTTTGGTAGCCATCATTAATAATTTCTTCCAAATTTTCTATATCTTAAATTATCTCAAATCTCTATATATAAAAATCAATAAAAAAGTTAATTGATTTTAATTTATAAAATATTTTCACAAATTTTTTATTTTGATTTAATTAAAGTCCTTATTTCAACTCATTCAAAAAAAAGAAAAACGAATTATTTTTCTAATTCTTTAAAATATGGAATAATTTTATCTCTAAAAATTTCATAGACTTTATTTACATCCGGCCCTCTGTTCATTATTGTTAAATGTGTTGCTCCAGCTTCTTTATATTTCTCTATGCTTGCTATAACATCATCTATTGTTCCCAAACAATTGAAATCTTGAAGAATAGTTTTGGGTAGTTGGTCTACATATTTTAATAACTCCATTGCACCCTCACTGCTCATATCAAAATTATGAATTGTTAAATCACTGGATAAATTTATATTTGGATAAGCTTCATTGAGTATTGAAGTATTGAGTAAGTAAGATATCTTAAAGAATTCGCATCTTTTAATTGCATTTTCCGGATTTTTATCATCGATTGCTACAAAACAATCATATACATAATCAATCTCCGAAGGATCCCGACCAGCTTTCTTTGCAGCATCAGCCACTCTCTCTTGATTTTTTTTATATACCCAAGGAGGTTGATAAAGTGGATACCATCCATCTCCTAATTCTCCAGTCAATTGGCGAGTTTTTGGACCATTTCCAGCAATGTAAATTGGTGGGCTTTTTTGAATCGGTTTTATTTGAATATAAGCCTTTTTCATCTCTCCCCAGAATTCACTTTTTGCATTAACTTTTCTTTTAGTCCAAAAATCTCTCATTAGAATTATATATTCTTTTAATTTAGTTAATGATCTTTTCCGATTCATTCCATACATGTCAATATTCATCGCCTCACCAGCTCCAATACCAAACATAGCTCTACCATTGCTAATATGGTCTAAGGTAGCCACTTTATGAGCCATTAGAGCAGGATGGAAACGATGACAATCAGAAACTCCGGTACATAAAGAAACCTTATTCGTTATCACTGCCAATGCCGATAAAAAACTAAAAGCATCAAAGCAAATACCTGGTCCTGGCGGTAACATAGCTGTGTGATCTGCATAAAAAACAGAATTAAATCCACATTCTTCAGCTTTTTTAGTTCCCTCAAACATAAAGGAGATTCTAGGCGTTGGTACGGGAATATGAAATCCAAACTTCATATTTTTAAAAATTATCTAAACCTATTAAAAATTTAGTATTAAAAATAAAAATTATAGGTAAATTTCTTTTTTTCGAGCGTAATACTTTACTAGTTCAAAACCAACAATTGTAATTGATGAGATTAAGAAACAAATTAGCCAATCTAATGCAGTTAGATACATAAACATGAAATTAATCACTATATGTGCTAAGCCTACTTGGACTCCGGGAACATACATTATTAATAGAAACACAGCAAATAGAAAGCCTAGAATTAAATACATTCTTTTATTACTTTCTTCTTTTATGCTTTTTATCAAAGATTTATTAGGGCGTCTTATTTGTAGAACTAAAATTGTTTCAGAGAAAAACAATGTAGTCATTAGCATAGTAAGTGTCTTAGCAACGTTTAAATCAATCCCTGGAGTCAAATACATTGTTTCAGTTGTGAAAAGATAACCAATATTTAGAATATTAAATTCATAATTCAATGGAAAAGCGGGATATATTCCTGTAATACAAATAGAATAAACAACTCCCATACTGATCGCAAGTAATCCACCAAATACTAGAAGTAGTATAATGATATTTTTAGATAAAATTTCTTCGGAATCACGAGGTTTCTCTTTCATTATGTCTTTAGATGTAGTATCGAAAGTTAAAACTAGACCTGGGAAAGCATGAAGAGTAATTGACAAGAAAATCCATTGTAAGTAATATTCTTCCGTTAGGAAATATGGCATTCCTAAAATGGCAAATAAAATAAATTGAAAAATCCCTTCAAATAAATTTATACTTATGTAAAAAAATACTACTGTTCGAATTCTTGTAAAAATTCCTCGGCCTTCTTGAATTCCTTCAACAATAGAAATAAATGAATCATCAGAAATTACCATATCAGAAGCTTCTTTCGCAACATCAGTTCCTTGTATTCCCATGGCGATACCCGCATCCGCCATATTTAAAGCTAAAGCGTCATTAACTCCATCTCCTGTCATCGCAACAACTTTCTTCTGATCTTGATATTTTTCAACGATATCTTGTTTGTGTTCAGGAGATACTCTGGCGAAAACTCTTATTTTATTCAATTCTTCAAATGATTCAATAGACTTTATTTGACTACCTTCGATTACTACTTCTCCTTCAGATAAGATTGCTATTTGAGATGCAATTGCTTCTGCGGTATTTAGGGAATCTCCAGTTATCATTATAACTTCTACTCCAGCATTGTTGCATAATTCAACGGATTCTTTTACACCTTCTCTTGGAGGATCTAAAATTGTAACAAATCCAATATAAATCATATCTTTTTCGCAATTTTCTCTACTTTCCTCGAGATTTTCAGGTAGGATGTCTATTTTTTTATAACATAGACTCAATATCCTGTATCCCATGTTTGCATATTTATTAACATTATTCAGAATCTCCTGTTTCAAGTCTTCAGATAGATCAACTTCTTTATTATGATATAAAACTCGTTTACATTGCGGAATCAAAACTTCGGTTGCCCCTTTCGTAAATGAGTAAAATTCTTTTTCTTTTTTATATATTTTAGTCATTCTTTTTATTGAAGAATCAAATGGGTATTCTCTTACGAATTTAAACTCTTCATCAACATTATAATCTTGTATGGATTTTTGATATAATACATTAAGGGCTCCTTCAGTTGGCGAGCCAATTATATCATATTTATTAATAAATTTTTGACCTTTTGTGGCAGTTTTAATCTCTTTTTTAACTAAAGCTGAATTATTATTAAGAAACCCTGAAATCAGCAATAGTTTCAACTGAGGATATTTTTCTACATTTTTAATAATTTTAGGATTCTTTATATCGTCCATCAAAATGATGTCTCCTTCTGGATTATAGCCACTTCCAGAAATTTTAAATATTGAACCATTTACCCAAATATATTGCACACACATTTGGTTTTTAGTTAAAGTCCCAGTCTTATCTGAACATACAACGCTTACTCTCCCTAAGCTATCAACTGAGGCAAGATTTCGAATTACAACTCCTTTTTGAGCCATAAATAAAACTCCAGTTAATAATACAATCGTTGTAAGTAGAGGTATGTTAATAGGCATTATGTCCATTGCCGAGTTTAAACTATCTACTATTTCAAAAGTTGTAAATCCACTCGCAATCAATTTAATCATAAACGTTCCGAACCAGAATATCAAAACTGCTAATCCTAGCCATTTTCCAAAGTTATTCATCTTTTCTCTTATAGGAATTTCACTTGTTCCTGCTTCTTCCATTAAATGTGAGATTTTACCAATTTCAGTATTGCCACCAGTCCTAACTGTTATTGCTTTACCATTTCCTGTTGCAATAAATGTTCCGTAGAACATCATATTTTTCCGTTCTGAAATAGGAATTTTTTCCTCACTAAGAACTGTTCCTTTCTCTAATTTTTTTACTGGCTCACTCTCCCCCGTTAGACTAGATTCATTAACCAATAAATTTGAGGATTCAATAATCCTAGCATCTGCCGGAATTCTATCTCCTTGATTTAAAACTAATAAATCGCCTGGAACAACATTATTTGTGGGTATTTGTTTCTTTTCACTATCTCTCATAACAACAGTGGTAGGTGCAGATAATTGTCTTAATGCTTCAAGCTTCTTTGTAGCACGATATTGCTGAACAATTGCTACGACACAATTCATTCCGACAATTCCTAAAGTTAAATAAACTATTCCTAGATTTCCTTCTTCTAAAAATACAACAGCTAAAAATAGGATTAAAGCACCTACTAAATATATTACTATAAGCCAATTGAAAAGAGGTGCTAAATATACTTTAAAAATAGATTTCTTAACTTTAGGAATCTCATTTAATCCATATAATTCGAGCCTTTTCTTAGCCTCAATCTCAGTTAATCCAGCATTTTCAATAGTTTGAAAAACTTCACGAATTTCTTGAATAGATTTGTTATAATAAATATCGTTCATTAAAATTTCACTTTTTTTATCTTACTACCAACATAATAAATAAACTTTAAAAATTTTGATTAGAAAAATATTTTTCGTTTTCTTGCAAAATATTTAAAAAGTTCAACACCGATAACGCCTTGAGCAACAAAAACAAGCACCCAAATCCAATCTGTTGGACTTAAAAACATATAATTAAATTGAAAGTTTAAACCTAGAACATCATTTATCGCATAATTGACAGGATATGAAAATATTATAAATAAAACGTGTATTAAAACACAAAACATACTCATACCCATTAAATATTTGTCGAATTCATTGATAAAACTTTGTTTGAATGAATTATTTGGACGTCGTATGCTCCAAATAAAAATTGTTTCAGACAAAAATAATACCGTCATACACATAGTTCTAGCTTTTTGGTGTGCTAAATTCATTGGCATAACTAACCTATCTGAACCATATAGTTCGGGCGCCAAAATATAACTCAGATTTGGATCCAAATTAAACTCATTTATCGGTATTACACCAAAAAACGTAAAATAATATGATAAAGCAAATCCCAAGCCCATTAAAACAGCTTGAACAATTAATAACACAATTAATTGCCTATTTAATATTTCTTCCTCATTTCTTGGAGGTTCTTTCATAATATCTTTTGGAACTGTATCTACTACTAAAGCAAGTGATGGGAAAGAATGGACAATTGCAAACACATATATATGCTGCCAATTATTAAACAACTTAAATCCTTCAATAGGAAGAAATTCTGCAGTAAAAAAGAAAACCGCTACCACAATATTTATGCAAATGAAGAAAAATATTATTACTCTAATTCTAGAAAAAATTCCACGACCAATTCTCACTCCTTTTTCTATTGATACAAAATTATCATCAGAGATTACCATATCAGATACTTCTTTTGCAACATCAGTCCCAGTTATACCCATTGCAATCCCAGTATTAGCTAATTTAAGTGCAAGAGAATCATTAATTCCATCTCCAGTCATTGCTACGATACGATCTTGTTCTTGGTATCTACTAATAATTTTTTCTTTATCAGATGGAACCACTCTCGCAAAAACAGATACTTTATTGAAATCTTCTATTTGTAAAAGCTCTATATCTTTTCCCTCAACAACGAAATCCCCCTCATCAAAAAGGTCAATATTTTTTGCTATTGCTTCGGCCGTTGCTGGATGATCACCTGTGATCATGACCACGTCGATTCCTGCAGATTTACAATTTTTAACTGCCTCAATTACTCCTTCACGAGGTGGATCTAAAATTACTACAAATCCTAAGAACACTAAATTAATTTCAATTTCATCTCGATTAAATTTTTCATTTTTCGCTATAGGTTTATCTATTTCTTTATAGGCAATACTTAATGTTCGATATCCACTCTCTGCATATTTCTTAATTGAATCCAAAATTTCTGATTGCTTGTCATCATTTAATAATTTAATTTTTTTATTAAATACAATTTGATTGCATCTTTTCACAATTATTTCAGAAGCACCCTTTACAAATGCATAATATGTTTTTTGTTTCTTACTTTTAGGTTTATATATTGTGCTCATTCTCTTAACGGAAGAGTCGAATGAAAATTCTTGAATATATTCAAATTCATCTTTTAATTTGTTAAGATCAAAACCAGCTTTTTCAGCCAATACTAATAATGCAGCTTCCGTCGGGCTTCCTAAAGCACGTCTAATTCTTTTGGTTTTTATTTTTTTTGCTTTAATTTTTACCTCTTCTTCAATTAACGAAGAAATATTATTCAAAACCATAGATGTAATAAAAAAATCAAAATGATTTTTCTTATTAAAATTAGCTCGTTGACCATCTATTTTAATTTCTCCCTCTTTATCATACCCAACACCCGAAACTTCATAGATTTTATCGTCAAACCAAAATTTAATGACAGTCATCTCATTCTTTGTGATTGTTCCAGTTTTATCTGTACAAATAACTGAGATCCTGCCCATAGATTCTATTGCTGATAAGTTTCGAATTATTACACCAGTTTTTGCTAAATTAAGCACTCCTGTGAGCATAACTAGTGTGGTCAAAATAGGGAGATTTATAGGGATAACATTCATAGATCTAATTATTGCAGCAATTAATTCTCCTTTGATATTTTCAGAAGTAAAAATATCAAGTAGTGCTAATACGCTTAATTTATATATCACCAAAATTGAGAGATTTATAAATACGATAATAACTAACCATTTAGCAAAATTATTCATTTTCCTTGTTAATGGAATATCTTCTATACTTCCCATCTCATTTAAGGTTTGAGAGATTTTTCCAATTTCTGTTCTTATTCCGGTCCTGGCAACTATTGCTTTCCCTCTTCCTGTAGCAACATAAGTTCCCATAAATGCCATGTTAAGCTGTTTTTGTAAGGGAAGCTCCTTTTTTTCGATAATATTTTCATTCTTTTCAATTGAAACACTTTCTCCAGTTAATGGTGCTTCATTGATTGATAAATTTATACTTTCTATTAATCTTGAATCCGCTGGAATTTTATCTCCTTGATTGATAACTATTATATCACCCGGAACAAGTTCTCGAGTTTCTATTTCTATTTGTATCCCATCTCGAATTACAGTTGTAGTTAATGCCGAGATTTTTTTCAAAGACTCTAACGCCTTTTGGGCTCTATACTGCTGAATGATTGCAGTTAATGAATTTGCTATAATTACGCCCCAAGTTATATATGTAGAAGCTGGGTCTCCCAAAATCAAAATAATTATTCCAGAAATAATCAAAATAACAATTAAAAAATTAAAAATAGGCGCTAAATATACCTTCCAAATCGATTTTCTTATTTTTTGAAGCTCATTAAAACCATATTCTTTAGTTCTTTCTTCAATTTCGTCCTGTTTTAATCCCATCTCAACATTTGTATTTAAATCCATTGAAATTTTTTCAGTTGAATAGTTGTAAATTGGTTTGGAAGGTATTGCTTTTATCCTTTCTGGAGGCATGCCGATAGCTTTATATAAACCTTCTTTTTTTTATGTTTTATTAGGACAGGGAAGATTATTTGGACTTATTCCTGTTCCAGCTATCTGGTTAGTTGTGGTATGTCTAATTGGTTATTTTTTCTTACACCACACTAAATATGGATTTGAAGTTTATGCTACAGGGGGAAATAGAGAAGCAGCAAGACTCTGTGGGATAAATACCAGTAAGATTAAGTTAATTAGTTTTATCATTACAGGCATGGCTGCAGCCTTTGCTGGTCTCGTATCAGTTGCTTATTTAGGATCGGTTACGCCTAGACAGGGGATGGGAATTGAACTTGAAGCTATCGCGGCATCGGTTATTGGAGGAGCCTCCCTATTGGGAGGTGAGGGAAGTATTTTAGGAGCCTTTCTCGGGGCATTCATTATGGCGGAAATACGGAATGGGTTGGTCATAAAAGGCGTAGGTGCGTATTGGCAAGATGCTCTGTTAGGTTTGGTAATAGTCATAGCGGTAGTTCTTACAGCTCAAATCCAGAGAGGGCGAGCTACGCAAAGCTAGACTCAGTCTATCGCCAGAATTTTTTCTTTAACTTTACGGCTATTTAGGTAGTTCCAGAACTTAGCCAAAGCCGTCCGTACGTAGCTCTCGTAGATTTCCTCTCTCTTTCTCTTCTTAGAAAGTGAGAGAAGGAGAGAGTTTTTTCTCCCAACATACTTTCTGTTTTGATGAGTGTTTTTTAAGTACTCATCTAGTCTGCGTGATTTTTTGGAACGGGCAGGTTATAAAGAATAATAAAAAAGAATAATAAGAACTCTCTAAGTAGCTATAAAGCCTGAAAAGAAAACATTCCGAAGTTACCCACCTTTGCAATTCGCCTCAACTACAGAGAACATAATTTTTCCGAGTACTACACCAAATAGCAGTTTGATACAGGTCTTCTTCCCTCTTGTGCTGAATACAGACTTACTGCAAGCTGTTCTTTGCATTAAATATCAATTTAAGATCTGGAGACAGGTTGGGCAACCTGTGTCCAGGTACTCCCCCCAAAAAATGTCGAATTGGGCATATTTGGATTGGTCAGTCCCTTATTTTAAAGGAATCTTGGTCAATCTTTCCCTGTCTATCCAAACTGGGATAGGAGTCAGTCGATGACCCTGTCTCTCTGCTTTCTCCCCTTTTTCTCCTCCTTGATATCGTTGCAGACGGTAGATTTACTCACTCCTAATCGGGGAGCAAAAGGAACTGGTTCTCTGCGCCTAGCCAAACCGGTCTTCTCCGGTACTATTCAAAACTTCCTCCATAATGGTGAAAATTCTATTTTTTCTTCAGAAATTCATTCCTCCTGAAGGACAACCATTCCCGAAGGAATGTTGCTTATTCCCTTCAGAAGATACGGGATTTCCTGAAGGAAATTACTTTTCCTCAGGGGCTCTGTGTTTCCTGAAGGAAATCCTGCAATGTCCCGAACTGCTATTGGCGTTATACCCTTTGCTTCCTTCAGGAACTTTGCTACTTCCTTCAGGAGATTTTTATTTTTCTTTGAGGACTTCCCACTTCGTTCAGGAAATTTTCACTTTCCTTCAGGAAATTTCTTTAACCTCCTTCAGAACCTCTGAGAAATGAAACTCCCTTCAGGAGTCTTCGGGGGTCCTGAAGGAAAAACCGCCGTTGCTGAAAAGAAGACTGGTTCCTTCAGGGAAAATAAAGTTCCTGCAGGGAAAAGAGATGCCTTCAGGGAAGAAAAAGTTCCTTCAGGAGAATTAGAATTCCTTCAGGAAAACGGTGATTCTTTTATAATAGTAAGAATTCCTTCAGGAAAGATAAAGTTCCTTCAGGAAAAACAAAGAGGAAGTGATCATGACCAAAATGGACGGAGTAAAGACGGTAAGGGTATAAATTCCTTCAGGAGAATTAGGGCTCCTTCAGGAAAAACCCTCTTTATTTTGAGGAAAACGAATTCCTTCAGGAAATACTATCGCTCCTTGAGGAATAACTCCTGGTATTTTCAGGAGAAACTGCTGTTGGGAAAGAAGCTCTTTTCCTTCAGGAGTCCTGAAGGAAAAATTACCGTTGAGAATTTAAATGACAACTGATTTAAATTGAAAGCTCCCTGAGGAAATTCAAGAAATATGAATGGATAGTTTTTGATTTTTCTTGATATTCCTTGAAGATTGCCCCCACGGAAAATGGGCAAATAAGCAAAGTCACCCTGTTACCTAATTGAGATTGTCGCTAACGAGCTTGACTTCCAAATTGACTTCAGGAGGATTTGGTGGTAAAATAGGCATAAACGGTTCACCGAGCAACGAGATTGTGATGAAACATCTAGCATTTGAAGGCCCCGATAGTGGCACCAAAAGACTCCATGTTGCAAGCTGCCCACTCTGCCCCCGGTCTCACGAGCTATATAAGACGGGAGGGTTTGTGACCAAAAGGAGGAGCGTATGGGCAAAGCCAGGAGTCGGTTTAGGTTTGATAGGGGCAAGAGGGATCTGGAGACTTACCTTTGTTGGCGTTAGAGATACATCATCTTCCTCGTGCACAAAGGGCTATCCACAGCGTGTACAGTTTAAAGTCTCCGACCCTGTTTTTTAAGAGAAAATTAAAGTAACGAGTTTAAAAAGTGATCATTACCGAAAAACCCAATGTTACAAAACTTCTCATGCAATGTTAGATCATTTTGTGATAAAGTCATATCCTCCCTCCCTCAATTCTATGATGTGGATCAGGCTTTTTTTGTAGATGGTGAGCCAATTGAACCACGCAAAGAATTTGATTACACAATCAGGATGGTTACAAACAGCTACTACCACCTCCACATCCCACTGCACGTAGCAAATAAGGATTTCACATTTCTTGAGTGTCTTCTCTTAAAACAAGCAGTTGAAGCAGGGGAGGTTGAAACCCACTGTCCGTTTGTTGTCAGTGTGCAATTTAACTTAAGAGCACGGAAAAAAGCTGAAAAAAAACTTGTTCGCAACTCTCTTGAGCTTCTCACATCAAAAGATGAACGTTTCATGGAAAATCTCCTACGAAATCTCAACCTTGTGAGTCGGTATTCCCCATTTGCTGACATCCAACCATTCGGTATATCACTGACCACACTCCCTGTTTATCTCACGACTCTGCTTGAGGAGAGAACGTTAAATGAGTCATCGGTTGACTTCCTGAACGAGATCGTATTAAAGCTCATAAAAGACATAGGACTCGGGAAGCTGCTCACAATTCCCGAGCTGGCCTCACGATCAAAGAGTAAACAACTTCCTCTTACCAGAAAAAACACATCCTGGATAAGCCTTTTGCAAGACCTCATAAAGCCTCCCTATAACATACGACCCCAGATCAAAGCGGATTTTAGCACAATAAGGTGGTCTCACATACCTGCCCGCCTCGTTATCTTAGGGCCTATTTTAGACCTGGTGAACGTACTCCGAGAGAGAAAAATTTTCAAGGTGTGTGAGAACTGCGGAAAGTTCTTCCTCCCCTACCGACCGCAAGAAGAAAAACACGTTTATTGTTGCAAGAAATGCCGAAAAAGGGCTGGGGAAAAAAGGCGCTACCAAGAAAGAAAAAAACAAAGCACACCTTAAGACACCATACCTTTATTCCACGTCATATCAAACCTAGGAGTCTTTGCTCTCCCAGAAAATCTATTTTTTGTCCTTAGTCTCTGGAACTCCCAGAAAAGCAAATCGTCTGAACCCCTTTTCTGTGGCTATTCAGAGGCCTTTTTTTCACTATAATAAAGATGGAGCGATAACGTCACAAAAATATGCAGTCTCAACTAGTGATTATTGGGGAAATTACCGGAATTATCTGAGAGGAGGACGTAGCAGTAAAATGCAACATAAATGCAACTTGTACGAAAAATGCAGTGCACCTTTTTGTCCCCTCGATGCACGAATCAACAAGCGACTGTGGTTTTCTGACGAGCAGATCTGTGGTGCAAGGTGGACTCAGGCTCTTTCCTGGATCCAAGCCCAGAAGAAGATCAAAAAGAGAGCTCGTGACACATCGCGATATTTCACGCTGACAATGCTATCTCAAAACTGCCGCTTGAAGAAAGGTATTACAGGACTAAACCCGGACATGCCTGTTGAAACCGAGAGGAAAAGAATAGAAAAATGGTGCTTAAAACATCCACCAAAAAAAGAAGTGTCCCACGAGGAAAAGCAAGAATTCATAGAGAGAATGAAAAAGGCAAAAAGGGGAGATGTAAACCCCACGAAAAATATGCATCTTGGGCAAAAAAGTGCCCATACTCGACGCTTTTAGCATATCAGTCTTGAAAGAGACATAAAACATCGAGAACGGTACTCTAGGTGTTTAAACTCCCGATTATAGGAGGGTAAGATCCGCAAAACACGTAATTACGTGAGGGGGAGTGCCGCTTTTAGGGAAGAATCACGTGAAAAGTCCAGGGCAAAGGGATGATTCTCACATTGAAGCGTACAAAATGGCCAGGCGGGAAGGTTACAATGGAGAAACTGCTCCCGATAGATGAGTCGGCAGAGATTTTATCGGTGAAAAGTCAACCCTCTCGGCTAGTCGTGAAACCTGACTTTCCCTACCCAAGAATAAGATGCAAGAGATGAGAGTTCTTAAAGAGGGAATAGAAGAGTATAGGCAACTGGTTAAGAGAAAATACTCTATTGAGATAACTCAGGCTCAAGCAGAGCAACAATTTAAAGAATTGTTGGCTCTTTTTCGAGTAATTTACAAGCCAATAAAAAGATTTGACAGGAATAATTTTTCCAAATATAATGCCAAAAATGAAAAGAAATAGGTACTTTATTTACTGCCGTAAGTCCTCTGAAGCTGAGGACCGACAAGTCTTGAGCATAGAATCCCAAATAAGGGAACTAACCAACCTAGCAAAAAAATTGGACCTTCCTATTATTGACGTTCTCACCGAATCAAAATCAGCAAAGGCTCCGGGTAGAAAAACTTTCAATGAAATGGTGCAGAGAATTTACAGGCGGGAGGCTAGTGGAATAATTTGCTGGAAACTGGATAGGCTCGCAAGAAATCCTATAGATGGAGGGCAAATATCCTGGATGCTTCAGCAAGGAGTCATTAAGCACATCATAACAGCAGAGAGAAGCTATCTCCCTGAAGACAACGTTCTCCTTATGAACGTTGAGTTCGGCATGGCTAACCAGTTTCTCAGGGACCTCAGCATAAACACGAAGAGGGGCATGAAGGCAAAAGTTGAAAAAGGTTGGCTTCCTGGTGTTGCGCCTCTGGGTTACCTCAATAATAAATACAGAGACAAAGGAGAAAAAGACATCATAAGGGATCCTGAAAGATTTCCTCTCATTCGAAAGATGTGGGACTTGATGCTAACTGGGAATTATAGCCCTCCCAAAATTGCCGAGATAGCGAACAAAGAATGGGGCTTTAGGACCAGAAAGTTCAGAAAGCAGGGTGGAAAGCCTCTTTCAAGAAGCACGATCTACAAGATATTCACCGACCCCTTTTACTGTGGAATGATACGGTACAATGGTCAGCTTTATCCGGGAAAACATGACCCCATGGTTACAGTAGAGGAATTCGACAGGGTTCAGTTTTTGCTCGGAAAGAAAGGGAAGCCCAGGCCTAAGACCCACGAGTTTCCTTTCAGAGGAATGATAAGATGTGGGGAATGCGGCTGCCACATAACCGCTGAGGAAAAACACAAGCTTACAAAGTTAGGGATCCACCACTACGTATATTACCACTGTACTAAGAGGAAGCAAGGTATCGAATGCTCTCAGCCTTCCATAAGACAGGAAGAGCTGGAAAGGCAGATCAAAGAAGAACTCTCAAAGATCTCGATTGATGAGGATTTTAAAAATCTAGCCCTGAAATATCTCGGAAAGGTTCACGATGAAGAAGCTAAAGACAGAGCTTCTATTGAGAAATCACTGCATAAAACTTATGAGGATACTCAAAAACAACTTGATAACTTAACTGATTTGCGCGTCAAAGAAATGATAACTGACAAAGAATACCTGGACCACAAAAACCGACTTCTCATAAAAAAGGAGCGGCTTAAAGAAAAAATAGATGATACTGAACACAGAGCAGATAAGTGGCTCGAACTCAGTGAGAGAACCTTTACTTTTGCCTGCTATGCAAGATACTGGTTTGAAAATGGAAGTCTTGAGGAGAAAAATACAATTCTACAGGCGATAGGTTCGAACTTTATCCTGAAAGACAGGAAACTCTTTATAGACCTTAAGAACCCGTGGCTGATCATCAAGAAGGGATTGGAAGAAGTGGGATCGGAAAAAAGCAGGTTAGAACTTTCACAAAGGCTTGCCTCTTCTGAGGTTGAACCTGCTCTCGCTTCCGTTAGTTCTGCTTGGCTCCCCGGACTGGACTCGAACCAAGAGGATAGTACGTCAAAATGTAGACAAACAAATTGGTGGGTGTATTTCTTGGTTGAAGATCCGTCGGAAAGAATAGATTATGCGGGGTAATCGAGAGTGTTTAAAGAATAGAGTGAATTGTTATTGATTTTGCCAATTTTTTACGGGAATACCAGACCCTTAATAGCATTGTCCTTTCGGTCTCTAATGGTTTTCAATCCAGCCAGAACATTATCCAGAGAAAATCTGTGGGTAATTAAAGAGCTAACATCGACAAGTTTCGTATCGATAGCCTGAAGAGCAGTAGCCCAGGTAAAAGGTGCCAGCCAGGAGAATCGGATGGTCTTATCCCATAAAAGTGAGTCAAGAGCGGGAACTTTGAGAACATCATTGGGGCCGGGAAGGCCAAAGTAAACTACTACAGCCTTTCTTCCAGAAATCGTGAGGGCATCCTGCATTGGCTTTAAAGCTCCGGTGGCACAGATAACTCTATCAGCCATCCTTCCTTCAGTTAGCTCCTTAATTTTTTCTGGTAAATCATCAATGTAATAGGGGGAATTTTTTTCTTTAATATTTAAAATGAAGTCTGCTCCTAGCTTCTTTCCCAGTCTGAGTCGATAGTCCCTCGTGCCGACCAGTACTACAGTTCCTGCTCCTCTTGATTTGGCCATTTGAGTCATCATCAGCCCTATGGGACCGGGCCCAAAAATTACGCAGAAATCACCCAAAGAAATGTTCAGATTATTAATCCCATAGGTGGCGCAGGATAATGGCTCGGTAAAGGCTGCCTGCTCAAAGCTAACCCTTGAGGGAAGTTTATGGATACCGGTATATTTAGATTTAACATATTCGGCAAAGGCACCATTGGTAGATACTCCAATCACACTTTTATTTTCACAGAGATTAACCATTCCTCTGGCACAAACTCCGCAGGCGCTGCAGTACTGAACCGGATCTACGGTGACTCGGTCCCCAGCCTTGAATAATCCTTTTTCCTGAGGAATTCTTCCCACTTCGGCCACCTCTCCAGAAAATTCGTGGCCTAGAATCAAGGGTCCCTTACCGGTGGGTGTTTCCAGAGGGCTTAACCCCCAATAATAGGCAATATCTGATCCACAGATGCCACAGGCTTTGACCTTGACCAGAACTTCATCTTCTAAAGGAGAAGGAAGGGGGACCTGTTCCAATCTCATCTCTTCTGGCTCATAAAAAACCTGCGCTTTCATCATTTTAGGCATGAGGTCTCACCTCTTAAAGGATTTATTTCCATTTGAGCTTTATAAAAAGGTTATCCAGGTATCTTTTGCAGTGGGCCGTAATCTCCCAGGCGTTTGGCCAAAAGCAAAGATCAATAGACCACCATCCGGAATTATAGCCAGCCTCAATCAGGGCTGTCAGAAGAGCCTCAAAGTTCAGTAACCCTTTACCAAAAGGTACATGCGTACTGGTCTCGTTGTCGTGAAGGGTATTGTCAGAGTCAATTAAGTGGACATGTCCGATTTTACCCTTTAGTAGACGGACAAACTCCATTTCACCACCGCAGAGCTTATCTAATGGAGGTTCCTGTTTAGCTGCTACTGCCGAGCACATATGAGCATGACAGCTATCAAAGAGAAACTTAAAATTCGGCCGATCAACTTCATTTAATAGTCTCATGATCTCATGGGGCTTATTGAAGATAAAACCTGGTTCAAATTCCCAGACCACCAGAGTATCTACCTTGGCAGCCTTATCGGCACAGCTTCTGAACATGTTAACTACTCTATCCCAGGCAACCTGGTAATCAAGCCATTCCGGGAAAGGAGTGTGAGTGACAGTATCTACCCGAATAGCTTTGATGCTGCAATCCACACAGAACTCCAGGCTTCGATCAAACATCTCCTCGTACTGCTTGACCACTTTGGGATCACCCTCGGCAAATGGAAGCGACCAAAGATCAGCGGCATAGGCGGGAACTTCCAGTCCCTTTGATTTTAACATCTCCATTAGCCCTTGTCTCTTCTTTTTGTTGGGATATAGATCAGGATGAGCATGGGGTTTGAATCCGCCTAATTCAACTCCATCAAATTTAAGAGCCTCCAACTGGCGAGCCACCTCTTCAAGTTCTACTGGATGATCAGCATAGGGCCCGATGGCATAAGCCCAGCTACCAATAGAGATTTTTGGAAAGATCATATCTTTTTACCTCCTTAAAGCTAATTAAACCACTGCAACTAATCCCGAAACTGTGCCTCAAACCATCTTAGCATATCTTTCACTCTACGTCAATTTTCCATAAAAATTCCTTTGCTCCAGGGCAATATGGTAGTTGAAAATTAATTTAACAAGCTTTAATCTAAAAGAGTGAATATGTTAGACCAAGGGAATCTTTTAGGTTTTCGAGAAAAGTTCTCCAGGTCCATCCATCGCGCAGAATTGACTTTCCTCCTTCTATACGCTATGATTTTGATTGGTAAATACTTAGTGAACCCCGTCATTGCGCGCGAAGCAATCTCGGTAGTCGCAGGCTTTAGCCTGCGTTTATACGCACCCTAAAGGGTGCGGCTACTCGCTCTGATTGCAAAGATTATCCCCTGGAGTCTATAGTGAATGGGAAGAGAGAAATTTATCGAATAATGGATGTCAATCTTGATCGGGCAAGCGAAGGTTTGAGAGTAATAGAAGATGCAGTTCGATTTGGCTTGAACGATTATCATCTTACCCAAAAGGTGCGGCAGTTACGTCACTTTTTAATAAAGGTAGCTGAAGAGATTCCTCACTTTAGATGGAAGCAGCGCATGAGCTGCCGAGAGGTGGAAAAAGACGTAGGAGCAAGACTGGGGAAAGAAGAAAAAAGAGAAGGGTTTGAGAATCTGGTGAAAGCTAACTTTAGAAGAGTCCAAGAGGCTGAAAGGAGTCTAGAGGAGTTTGTTAAGCTGCTTTCTTCAGAATTAGGGCAAAGATTTAAGAAGCTTCGTTTTCAAACCTATTCTTTGGAAAAAAAGGTGGCTATGAGACTGGAAAAAAGATATGATTTCAGCCTCTATGTAATCACCGACTCTAGCCTGGTCGAAGAGGAAGAGTTCGAAGAAAAATTAAAAGAGGTGGTATCCAATGGAGCCACTATTGTTCAGTTAAGAGAAAAGACCCTGTCTTTGTCGGCCTTTTTTAAAAAAGCTCTTTTAGTAAGAAAAATGATTCCGGAGGATCTCCTTTTCATTGTAAACGATAGGGTAGATATCGCCGTAGCCTCAGGGGCAGATGGAGTGCATCTAGGACAGGATGACCTGCCCATCTCGGCTGCTCGCAAGGTCTTGGGAGATCATAAAATCATTGGTGCATCTACCCACTCGGTAGAGCAAGCCCAGCAGGCAGAAAGAGAAGGTGCCGATTACGTAGCTATAGGGCCTGTTTTTTCCACTGCTACTAAGCCAGGCGTCGGACCTGCTAAGGGGATAGAAATAATAGCTAAGACCAAAGAAAAAGTGAATATCCCCGTAATAGCGATAGGGGGGATAAACTCGAACAATGTGGAGAAAACTCTAAAGGCAGGAGCAGACGGGGTGGCAGTTATAAGTGCTGTATTTAAGGAGGCTAACACTGGTCTAGCCACTAGAAGACTTTCCAAAAAGATCGGGGCTATAAAAAAAAGGAAATAAGTTGGTCACAGCCTTATCTATAGTGACAAAAAAATATGAAGAAACCCAAAAATTGGGTGAAGAACTGGGCTGCAGGCTCTCTCCTGGTTCGATTTTAGCTTTAACCGGAGAGTTAGGGAGCGGAAAGACTACCTTAGTTCAAGGAATAGGTAAAGGCTTAGGGATTCAGTCTTTGATTAAAAGTCCTTCCTTTGTTATCATCCACGAGTACTCGGGTTCCGTGCCCTTATATCATTTTGATCTTTACCGAATAGCTCACCCAGAAGAAATTATTTCCCTGGGCTACCAGGACTATTTTTACCAGAAAAAGGGTATTGTCGTAATAGAATGGGCCGAAAAGATGGAAGACCTTTTGCCTGCAGAATATCTTAAGATTGAGTTAGAAATAGTGGACTTATTTAAAAGGAGAATTGCCTTGCGGGCCTATGGTTCTTTCTATAGGAGAGTAATAGAGAAGATGAAAAAAGGGGGTTATTTTGTTGCTTCTGGGTATAGATACCTCGGCAAAAAAAGGGATTTTGTGCCTGGGAACCAAAGAAAAAGTCCTGGCTAGAAAAACGATATCCCCTGGCCAATCCTCTGGAGAGCTCATTCCTTCTCTGGAGACTTTAATGAAGAGGGAAAAAATAAAAAATAAGGATCTTCAAGCTGTGGTGGTTAGTTTAGGTCCAGGCTCTTTCACGGGTCTGCGAGTTGGATTGAGTCTGGCTAAGTCTTTGGCTTTTGCCTTGAAGATTCCTTTGGTAGGGGTTGCTACTCTGGACAGTTGGGTTTTCTTTCTCCTCCGTGAAGGAATTTTTTGTGCGCTTCGCAGAGCCTATGGGGGTAAGTGTTATGTGGGATTTTACGAAAAAAATCAAGGTAAAACAACAAAGATAGATAGATGTCGATTTCTTTCCTTTAGCCAGATTAAAGGGTCTTTGGAAAAATTTTCTCCTCAGAAGGTGACTTTTCTTATCCCCACGCAAGAAAGAGAACTTACTAAAGAGCTAAAAAAAATAAAGAACACATCATTTCTGCTTCTGGACGAAATATTCCTCATCAAGGCCCTTCTTACACTAGGCGCAGAAAGACTCAAGATAGGAAAAATTGACAATGTTTTTAGCTTAAGTCCGCTCTATGTCTCATCACCGGAGGTAAGGATTGGACGAGGCAATAAAGATTCGCGCCATGAGAAAAGAGGACATCCCGGAAGTTAGCGAGATTGAGAACCTTTCCTTTCCCAGCCCCTGGTCTTCGAATATCTTTTTCTCGGAACTCGAGAAAGAAAGTTTTGCTTTCTATGATGTTTTAGAATACCGGGATCGGCTGGTAGGATACGGGGGATATTGGAAAATAAAGAATGAGGCTCATCTGGTTACTTTTGCTATCCATCCAAGTTTCAGAAGGATGGATCTCGGAACAAAATTATTAGAGCATCTCCTTAAAAACGCTCAAGACCAATCACTGGATACAATTACCCTGGAAGTCCGAGATTCTAATCTGGCTGCTCAAAGGTTCTACGAAAGATTTGGCTTTAAGAAGATAGCCGTCCGTGCCTACTATTATTCCGATACCGAGGAGGATGCTATTGTTTATTGGAAGAAGTTGTAAGTTTTGATTGCATGCCGTAACACACTGAAGCTGCCGCTGCGAGTTTAACCATATCACCCGGCAAAAAAGGAATTAATCCTAGATAAAGACCCTGTCCTATTCCAATTCTTAGTACACAAGCTAACCAGAGGGTTCCTAAAAAAAGGATAATCCCTTCTCCCACTCCCATAATCAACATTAGGGACCAGAGATTAGCTTTTTTCTTTTTGGCCATCCTTCCAACCAGATAAGCAGCTAAAACAAAACCAATGAGATAACCACCTGTGGGTCCAACCAGACGAGACAGTCCCCCCCCGCTAACTCCGGCAAAAATAGGTAGGCCCAGCCCTCCTAACCCCAGGTACAACAATTGTGATGAAGCTCCTAACCTTCTACCCAAAATTGCTCCCCCCAGTAGAACAAAGAAGGTCTGTAGAGTTATGGGGACAGGGGTAAAGGGAAGTGGGATCCATACAAAGGCACCCAGAGCCGTAAGCGCGGTAAAGGAAGCTACTCCTAAGAGATTATAGCTTGTGCGAGAGAGAGGGATCTCTCGGGCTAATGTGAGTTTTAAACTTTGCGTTATGAGCACCAGCAGCCTCAACTTATCTAATTTGATTTCTTAGTTTGAGCAATTATTCTTTGAGCTGTCTCATCAGGTAATCTCTCGTAATGAGAAAACTTCTTGGCAAAAGCTCCTCTCCCCTGAGTTATGCTGCGAAGGGAGGTTGAATAATTGTGAAGCTCCGCCAGAGGGACAGTTGCCCTAATCGTCTGTCTTTCCTGAGAGGGCTCTACTTCTAGAATTTTCCCTCTCCGTGAGCTTAGGTCTCCGTTGGTATCCCCGAGGAACTCATCAGGTACCTCAACTTCAAGCTCTACAATAGGCTCTAAAAGGATTGGTTTAGCCTGTCCTAGCGCCTTTTTCAGCCCCATAGAGCCAGCAATATGAAAGGCTAAGTCCGAGGAATCCACGGGATGGTAGGTACCGTCAAATAGGGTGACCTCCAGGTCTACCATGGGATAAGAGGCTAAAATTCCTTTTGTTAAGGCCTCTTTGACTCCTTTCTCTACCGAAGGAATATAGCGAGAAGGAATCGCTCCCCCTTTGATTTTGTTTACAAATATAAACCCTTTCCCTCGAGGTAGGGGCCGAACCCGTAGCCAAACATCCCCATATTGCCCGTGACCCCCCGTCTGACGTTTATACCTTCCCTGTGCTTCTGTGGATAACGTAATGGTTTCTCGGTAAGGGACCTTTGGCTGTTCGGTCTGGACCTCAACATTAAATTCGGTCTTTAAGCGGTCAATCATAATCTCCAGGTGTACTTCTCCTGTTCCAGAGAGGATGGTTTGTCCCGATTCCTTGTCCATCTCTATTTTAAGGAGAGGGTCTACTTTGACTAATTTAGCCAGAGCCATGCCCATCTTTTTTTCGTCCTTTTCTCCTTTTGGTTTAAGAGCTATGGAAGTGTTGGGTTCAGGAAACTGCAAAGGAGGAAGGGTAATCGGATTCTCTCTGGTACACAAAACATCCCCTGTGCCAGTGTTTTTTAGCTTAGCTACCGCTCCTATGTCACCAGCCACTATGCGGGGAGTTTCTTCTCTTGAGTTACCCTGCATTAGGTAAATCTGGCCTATTTTTTCCTCTGTTCTTTTGGTAGAGTTGTACACAGTGGTGCCTGAGGAAAGGGCACCTGAAAAAACCTTAAAAAGGTTTAGCTCGCCCAAATGTGCTTCAAGAAGAGTCTGGAAGACAAAGGCAGAAGGGGATTCCTTCTCAGCTGATTCTTTCAGTTGGGGAGAAGGTAAAAAATCTACTACGGTGTCTAAAAGAAGATCAATTCCTACATTTTTGGTGGCAGAGCCAAAAAGAAGAGGGGTAAATGTATGGCTGCTAATACCGTCTCTCAGACCCTTTTTTATTTCAGCTTCGGTTAGTTCTTCTGTTTCTAAATATTTTTCAATGAGAGTATCATCCGTTTCGGCAACTGCTTCCAGCAATTTCTTTCTAAACTTTTTTACCTCTTCCTCCAAGTCCTTAGGAATCTTTACTTCTTTAGCTTTTCCTTCTTCATACACCTTTCCCCTCACGCCTATCAGGTCAACGACTCCCAGGAAGGACTTATCGGAAGTTATGGGAATCTGTAAAGGAAGACACGTGGTTGAAAATTCTTTTTCTATTCTGGAGGTTAGTTCAGAAAAATCTACGGTTTCTTCGTCCATTTTGTTCAAGAATATCAAAGGGAAGGCTTTTTCCTCCCGCGCATATTGCCAAGCCTTTCTGGTTTCACTGCCTGTAAGGGTCGAGGGAGTGACAACCATCAGGGCTGTCTCTGCCACTCTCAGCAATGCTCGAATCCTGGGAATAAAATCTGTAAAACCAGGCCCATCCAAGAGATTAATCTTATGATCCCGCCATGGTA
The DNA here is from genome assembly GCA_005223085.1 of Candidatus Aerophobetes bacterium Ae_b3b. GTDB lineage: Bacteria > Aerophobota > Aerophobia > Aerophobales > AE-B3A > AE-B3B. The sequence continues at coordinate 23,193 of NJBP01000013.1, forward strand.
GATGAAAAAGGGAAGGATTTATACTGAATCCTCGTTTTTTCTCTATCTGATCATAGTCAGAGAGAGTATTTCCCTGGGTTACACTTCCCATTTTATTTATGAGCTTAGCTTGATAAAGAAAAGCTTCAACCAGGGATGTCTTTCCTGTTCCCTGACCTCCAATTATGGCTAAATTTCTTAGCTTTTCACTAGAAGTTGGCATACTTGTCCTCCGGTAACTTTAACTATTTGGCTCTTACCTTATATTGAATTTCTTGCGTTTGTCCAGCAGGAACCTCAACTTCATAGACAACGAAATTTTCTTCTTTTATATAGTTTTCCGGTTTACTTTCCAAAATAGTCCATTCTCCATAAAAATGTTCCACCACTTCCACCGTCATAGGTAGATCAGCTGAGTTGTAAAGAATTAATTTATAGCTAAATTCCTTCTCAGAACTTGGTAGTTGTTGATAAGAAGTCTGAATTCTCTCCCCTTCCAAGTCCTTTGCTTCTCCTAAAAAAATTCTCACCTCTTTCTCGGGAGGAGTCTCGGGAAGAATATCCTGACCAATAAAGTTTATCCTATCTGCGAGGCCCATCTTATAAACATAGACCGGACCCTGGGGAAGAGGCATACCTAATCCAAGATCCAGTGAATTTTTTAATAAAATTTCCTCTCTTACCTCCTCCCCATATTTTGCTCCATCAAAAAGATAAACCTTTTTTATGGGGATGTGGCTACTAGTAAAGAGCGGAATTCTTTTTTTTTCACCTGATCTAAGAGTGATGGGATAGCGAGGAGAATAAGAAAAATTTTTTGAGTCGGAAAGATAAGATTCTGACAGATTTCCTCTTGAGACTTCTTCTTCCTCCTGCTTGGTCTGCCGAGGCAGTTGCTTTGTTAAAGTTAGATAAACCTGAGAGAAGTCCATCCCACTTTTGTTTTCTACTGTTGCCCAGGCCGATAGATTCATAAATCTATCTTCTTTTCCTACCGCAACCTGATAACTCACTTTCCAAGTCAGTCCAGTGGTTAGATAAACAACTCTTAGAGTGGTCTCTTCTTCCTTTTCTGACCTTACTTTCCACGAAAGCAATGAATTAGAGCTATATTCCTGTTCTAGAAACTCACATCCTTCTGCCTGAGGGTAAATTGAATCCAGAATTACTCCTTTTTCCACCGGACCGAGAGTTATTTCATTAATCCCGACTTTTAGCTTTATTCTTCTTACTTTTTCTACTAAATTTAGATTGTTAGGGAAAATGGTCAATCTGGTTATTGATGGTTGGGCCATCACCAGAAGAGGTAAGTAAAGCCAAAGAATCCCGACCTCTGCTAACAGAGAAATAATCTTTATTTTTCTACTCACTGAGAATCCCTTTTCTTCACCATTCTATGACTAAGGAGGCCCAGGTGAGCCCACCTCCGAATGAGGTGAGAACTACCTTGTCTCCTTTTTTTATCTTGTGCTGGCGTACCGCCTGATCTAAGGATACAGCACAAGAAGCGGCCGACATATTCCCACATTGATCCAGATTTACCCATACTTTATCCATACCCAGGCCTATCCTTTTGGCAACTGCTTTAATGATACGAATATTAGCCTGGTGTGGGATGAAAAAATCTACATCTTCATAGGTAAGACCTCCCTTCTCTAAAGAGACATCTACTGCTCGAACCATTATCTTCACGGCTTTTTTGAACAGCTCATTCCCCCGCATTTTCATGTAATGTTGTCTATTTTTTACTGTCTCCAAGCTAGTCGGTAGCCTCGAACCACCTGCCGGGACTCCTACTAAATTCGCCCCTTCTCCATCTGCTCCCAGATAACTAGAGATTATTCCACTATTATCATCAGATGGTCTCAAGATAGCCGCTCCAGCTCCGTCAGCAAAGATAATACAGGTGTTTCGGTCCTCGTAGTCGATGATCTTGGAGAGAGTCTCCGCGGCTACAACCAGGATGGTATTATAAGTTCGGGTGGCAATAAACTGGCTTCCTATACTAAGCCCATAAAGAAAACCGGAACAGGCAGCCTCCAGATCAAAGGAAGCGACCTTGTCCATCCCTAATCTTTCCTGAAGAATGCAGGCAGTAGCAGGGAAGATCATGTCCGGGGTGATGGTTGCTACTATAATCATATCCAGGTCCTGAGGTTCAATTTTAGCGGCCTCTATTGCCATCTTAGAAGCCTTGTAAGCTAAATCCGATGCTGCCTCATTTTTATCAGCAATTCGTCTTTCTTTAATTCCAGTTCTTGTTGAAATCCATTCGTCGGAGGTATCTACCATCTTCTCCAAATCGGCATTGGTCAAAACTTTATCGGGAATGTAGGATCCCGTTCCGGCTATCTTAGTTTTCCTCATTTTTGGCTCTCCATCTCTCTATTTCTCGCCAAAACTTTCTCTATATGATGATTCATCTTTTCCTTGGCAAATTGGAAACTTTCAAGAACAGCGTTTTTAATGGCCTTGCTTGAAGAAGCACCATGGGCAATTACGCAGATTCCATTCACCCCTAAAAGGGGAACTCCACCATACTCAGCATAATCGAGGTTTTTGTTTATCTGGGTGAGCCACCTACGAGAAAGAATTCCTCCTAGGCCGGGCAGACTACTCCTTGCCCTCTCATTTAATACGGAAAGTACAGTTTTTGCAAATCCCTCGGCGAACTTCAGGATTATGTTTCCTATGAATCCATCACATACAACTACCTGCACTTTCCCGCTGGTAATATCCCTGCCTTCTATGTTCCCCACAAAATTTAAAGAAGATTCCTTCATAAGTTTAAAGGCTTGAAGGACCAGATCGTTTCCTTTGTTCTCCTCCTCCCCAATGCTAAGCAGTCCAACTCGAGGACTTCTTATACGGAGTACCTTATAGGCATATGTACTCCCCATCATAGCAAATTGAAATAGGTAATAAGGCCGACAATCAACATTTGCCCCCACATCCAAAAGAACCACTTTTTTTCCATTTAAAGTAGGGAAAACCGCGGCCAAACAAGGGCGCTTCACCCCCTTCAATTTCCCCAGCTTAAATAGACTCGCTGTCATCACTGCTCCGGTATTGCCTGCGCTGACTAATGCTTCTGCTTTTTTCTGGTTAAGTAAGTTCAAAGCTACCGCTATGGAAGAATTCTTCTTTTCTTTTAAGGAGACTGTAGCCGAATCGGTCATCTCAACTATTTGAGGGGCATGAACCATGGAAAAGGGAATCTCTTTAAGGTGAGAGAGCCTGATCTCTTCCTCAATCTTATCTTTGTCGCCTACCAGAATTATTTCTATCTCGGGCGCCTCTTGTATTGCTCTAATAGCTCCCTCTACTACGATACCGATGCCTCTTTCGGCACCCATAGCGTCAACGGCTATACGCATGACTAGCCGGTCTCCTTCTTTTTCTTCTTTTCCTTTTCTTTCACGATGACCACCTGTTTACCCTTATAGTAACCACATTTTGGGCAAGCAAAGTGAGGCATTATGGGAGCCTTGCACTGAGGACAAGCCGCAAGAATTGGGGATACGAGCTTGTCTTGCGAGACTCGGCTTTTTTTTCGTGATTTAGAACGTCTTTTTTTAGGAACACCCATTTTTCAACCTCAATCGGGCATCAACAACCATGGCCCCTTTTTTCCAAACTACTAGAGGATTAGCTTCTATCTCTAAAATTCTAGGGAAATCACACACCAGTTGTGAAAATCTTAACAGCGCTTCTTTGACTTCGGGTACATCAGAGGGGGATTCTTCCCTTACTCCTTTTAGTAATCTGGAGATTACCTTGGTTTCCCCAATCATCTCCTCAGTCATGGAAGGGGTAAGAGGGACGAGTTTGGTGGAAACATCTCTATAAATCTCTACGTATTTTCCTCCCAGCCCAAATTTAATGAGATGCCCAAAAACATCATCCCAGGAAACTCCTATGAGAACTTCTTTCCCTTCTTTAACCATGGGCTGGATAGAAATTCCTCTTATTCTGTTGGCTTGCACTATTCTTTTTGCCCTTTCCATTAGCTGGTAAAATGATGTTTCCACATCGGCTAATTTTAGGTTTAGCAGAACTCCTCCGGTATCAGACTTATGCAGTATAGCCGGGGATTCGATCTTCATAGCCAGGGATGAATGTAAGCTTTCTGCTACGTCAAGGGCTTCGTGTAGCTCTCTTACCAGATAATTCTCCACAGTGGGAATACCGTAGGCTTTCATTATCTGGAGTGCTCTTTCCCCTCCAATTTCTAGATATCCCTCTTTTATCGATTCATTCAGAATGTGGTCAACTCGGGATTTGCTCACCGGGAAGGTCTTTACTGCCTCCTTCGGTCTTTTTAGCCACTCACCATATCTAAACATGGCCTCAAAGACTCTGACAGCGTCTTCTGGATCTGCGTAATTGGGAATTCCATGATTTTGTAAAATTTTAATAGCACCTTTTACCTTCTTCTGACCCATAAAGCAGGTAAGGATGGTTTTTTTAGTTCCTGGAGAAATTTTTATTATTAATCTGGCGGTTTCATCCTCATCAGAACCGCTTTGAGGCGTCAACAAAACTATGACTCCATCCACATTTGGATCAGTGAGAATTGCCTCCAGAGCAATCTCATAACGATCGGACTTAGCATCTCCCAGAATATCTATAGGATTAGCCACGGAACTGTCGTGGGGTAGTTTTTCCTTCAGTCTTTCCTTAGTCTCGTCCTCCAGGTTAGCCAGCTCCAGAGAAAACTGCTCACAAGCATCGGTGGCCATAATGCCCGCTCCACCTCCATTGGTTAGTAGAAGAACTCTCTTTCCTTGAGGAATTGGCTGGGAGGAAAACCCCCGAGCAAGATCAATTGCTTCCCGCAGAGAGTTAGCTCTAATTATTCCCGAAGCCTGGAAAGCTACATCATAAGCCTCATCCTGTCCGGCTAAAGATCCTGTATGGGAGGAAGCAGCTCTTTTCCCTTGATCTGATCGACCAGCCTTTATCATTACCACAGGCTTTTGGGAGGTAACCTCCTTGGCCACTGAGATAAAATCTCCTCCTCTTTTAATCCCTTCCAGATACCCCAGGATGACATCTGTCTGGGCATCGTCCTTAAGCATGGCTAAAAAATCTACCTCATCTAAATCGACCTTGTTACCAAGACTGATAAACTTGGAAAGACCTATTCCTTCCCCTTCAGCCTTATCGAGAATAACACAGCCCAGGGCACCTGATTGAGAGAGAAAGGCAATATTTCCCGGTGAAGGACTGGCAGGGGCAAAGGAAGCGTTAAGCCTATGATGAGCATCAATTATGCCTAAAACATTGGGTCCAAGGATATGAATTCCCAGGTTCTTCGAGAGCCTAAGCAGCTCTGATTCAAGCGTAGCTCCCTCTTCGCCCACTTCCTTAAAGCCAGCGCTGATTATAACTACCGAATCGATCCCCTTAGCCCCACAATCTTGAATTACCGAGAGAACCCCTCGGCTCGGGACAACTACGATAGCTAAATCAATAGGTTGGGGAACCTCAACCAGGCTGGGGTAAGCCTTGATTCCCATTATCCGGGTAGTGGAATCAGCCTTAGCATTTATAGGAAAAATTCTTCCCGGAAATCCATCTTTCAAAAGATTTTCCAGGATCTGATTTCCCAATTTCATGTGCTTGATGGAAGCGCCTACCACGGCTACCGCATCAGGCTTAAAAAAATTTTCTAGCAATTTTTCCCTTCTTAAAAACTTACCATACCTTCTCTCTTTGGTCAAGAGAATCTCGGGACTCTTCCCCTTCGTCGCTGTATATCAGGTAGTCGCAGGCTTTAGCCTGCGCACCCTAAAGGGTGCGGCTACCCTGAAAATTCAATGTGACACGGCGTTTACTGAGCATTTACGAATCTCATTTCTCTATCCGAGGTGAGGTTCTTTTAGACTTTAAGTTTTTCCAAAAGCTTTTCTCTTACCAAATCGGGGATTAAATCCTGGGTACTTCCACCTAATTTGGTGATCTCCTTGATTATGCTGGAGGAAAGGTAGGAGTAACGCTGGTTAGTCATAAAGTAGACAGTTTCAATCTTAGAGTTTAGTTTTCTATTCATCAGGTCCATTTGGAACTCATGCTCAAAATCCGAAAGAGCCCGCAGGCCCCTGATGATGAAACCAGCCCCTTTTTTCTCAGCGTAATGAACAAGTAAACCTTGAAAACTCTCAACCTCTATTCCAGGACAATCTTTAAGAACCTTACGGATCAATTTGACCCTCTCTTTTACTGTGAATAGAAATTCCTTTGAAGGATTGTCGTTAACGGCTATGATTATCTCGTCAAATAAATATTTACTCCTTTTCAAGATATCCAGGTGCCCATTGGTAATGGGATCAAAGCTTCCTGGATAAACGGCAATCCTGGGTTTAGTAGAAGATTGATCCATCCCTTACTCTTTTGAAGTAAAATAGTCTTGTAAAATCTGCCAGTGATCAAAGGCTAAGTCTTGAGGCAGTTCTTCTCTTCTGAAAACTTTTATTTTTTTGGCATCATCTCTAGCTTTCAGTTTTCCTTGAGATCTGGCAGTAAAAACAGTGGTAATGGTGTGACAACGTGGGTCTCTTTTAGGACTGGAATAAGCACGAAACTGCCGCAGCTCCTTTATGTCTAGGTTTGTCTCTTCCTTGGTTTCTCGCCGGGCAGCTTCTTCTAAAGATTCTCCATAATTTACAAATCCCCCAGGTAAAGCCCACCCAAAGGGTGGATTCTTTCTATTTATCAAGACAATTCCTTTGTCCTTCTCCACTATCGTATCTACCGTAGGAAGAGGATTACGGTAAGTTCGAAAGGAATCGGTTATAATTTCTTTATGAGAAGAAAATGCAAGAGGAGGAAGGTCGCTCTTAGGAAAAGACTTAACCTCGCTTACTTCCTTTCCCGGACAGTAACTCTGCGATTGAACCATTATCTTATATCCAATGATAATTATTGACCCATAGAGTTCTGATTTAGTTCTATATACCCCTATCAATCCGGCTAGTTCTCCTTTTATCCCTATCTCTTCCTCTATTTCTCTTAGGACCGCTTCTTCCGGTGATTCATCTTCTTCCATGAATCCTCCTGGTAAAGCCCATTTCCCTTTGCCAGGATCAATACCCCTCCGTATTAACAGTATCTCCCCATCCTCTCTAGATAAGACTCCTACGACTACGGGAAGGGGATTTCGATAGTGAATGCTGCCACACTGCCGGCAAATCAACCTCCTGCGACTGTCGATTTCTTTAGTCTCCAGCACTCCTCCACAATCAATACAGTATTGCATAATTTATCTCGTCCTCAGACTTTCTTTTAGTTGAAGGTAGGCCTCTTCATTATTTATGCAGCCCGGATCAGGTGCCTTGTAGTCGCCAAAATAGGCATAGGCTCTGGCCCGGCAGCCTCCACAGGCCGATCTAGATTCACACTCTCCACAGTGGTCCTTTAAATCATCCCTTACCCTAATTTCTGCCAGAATAGGTGAGTGGTTCCAGATGTCGATAAATTTCTCCTTCTTAAGATCTCCCACTGGAAGGGGCATAAAGACACAAGGAGTTACTATCCCGTCAGGCTGAATGGCACAATAGGCTCTGCCAACCCCACAGCCTCCGATAAATTCGGCTAACGTTTTTGCCTTTTTCCCTTTCAGGGCAGTATAGTGGGAAGTGGGGATCAGTTGACCCTCACTATTCATCATACAGACACGAGCATATTGAGGAGAGGTGGTCATACAGACTATATCTCCCCTCAGATAATGTTGATAAAGAACGTTTAGCATCTGTTCCCGTTGCTGCGGGGTCAAATCCAGATCCATCATTTTTTTTCCTCTTCCCGTGGGAATGAAGTTAAAAGCATAGAATTTATTTACTCCCAGATTCTTGGCCAACTGGATCAAATCCTCTATCTCCTCAATATTTATCTGAGTTATAGTGGAGGCAATCCCCACTTCCAAGCCTTCTTGAGCCACAGCATTTTCGATCCCCTTTACAGCCTTTTCCCAGAATCCGGGGACCCCCCTGAACTCGTCATGTACCTTTGGTTTGGTGCTATCCAGGCTGATCTCCACGTAATTGACCCCACAATCAGCCATTCTTTGCACCACCTCTTTAGTAATCAAAGTTCCATTGGTAGCAATGGATGCATAAAGGTTTCTTCCGTGAGTGTGTTCCAGTACCTTCCATAGATCCCTATCCATCAGAGGTTCTCCACCAGAGAAAGCAATAGAGAAAACATCTTCGTCGGCTAGCTGATCCACTATATCCAGACGTGCAGCAAGGTCTAGTTCTTCCTTTAACTTGGTACCTGCCTCCTGATAGCAGTGTTTACATTTTAGGTTACAGGCGTTAGTGAGGTTCCAGACCACTACCGGAGGAGCAGCAAAAATTTGAGGATGACGAAACCCATATTGGGCTACCGATCTCATAGTGAGGGCTATGCCGTGTTGGAAAAGAGGATCGGAAAGTTCCTCTTTTACCTTCTCCCGGGTCTGCCCAAAGACTGACCTTCCCAGCTCAAAGAAAAGATAAAAGGGGAGGATCTCAAATCTCCTTCCCCATCCCAAGGATTGGCTATTGGTATAAATAGAAAAGATATCCTCCAGTATGCTTTTTCCTTGGTGGTCTTTTTTGGAGAGAAGAGAAAAAATCTCTCGATTGACCCGGTTCTTCAAAAAGAATTCTATTAAGTAGCTTAGATCCATGTCCTATCCTTTAGCTGGATCTTTTGCTCTTTTTACTCCCTTAAATATGCGTCTGTAGGCTAAGTTCAAGGTAAGCACAGGACCGAGATATCTCCATCTTCTCCCGGAGATCATACCGGACAGTCTCCTGAAAATACCGGGAAAGCTATAAACGTGTTGGTAGGCCCAGGTGAATCCCTCCTTTAATTCTTGGGGAGTCATCAGCTTAGGCTTGAAGACCACGTTAGCTATATCGTAGTTGGACCAGTCATGGTCGATGATCCTTCCCTCGCGGGAGAGTTTACTAGACAGCCGGGTACCTGGAAAAGGTGTAAGAATTCCAAATTGCACTGCATCTAGCTTCACTTTTTTTATAAAATTGACTGTTTTTTTAAAGATACTTTTATCATCATTATCAAACCCAAAGATAAAGGCCCCCTCTAGAAAGATGCCAAACCGATGAAATCTCTCAATGGCTTTTTTATAAAAACTTATCTTATTTTGTCGTTTATCTGCTTCTCTCAAGGAGGAAGGAGAAATAGATTCAAAGCCAACAAAAAGGGCCTTACAGCCGGAGTTCGCCGCAAGTTCTAACAGCTCTATGTCCTGAGCAACGTTAATGGAAGCTTGGCCCACCCAGAGTAACTTATACGGAATTAAGGCTCGAAATAGTTCCTTGGCATATTTCACATTTCCCATAATATTATCATCTAGAAAGGCAATAAAACGACTATAAAGAGACTTGCCTACTAAACTTTTAATCTCGGCAACTACGTCTTTTATGGGACGAAGACGATATTTTTTACCGAAGAACTTACTCACTGAACAAAAAGAGCAATCAAAGGGACAGCCTCGGCTTACCTGCAGTACCCGGGTGATGATGTATTTATTTCTCTTAAGGAGAGATCTTCGAGGAGGGCAAATTTGGGAAAGGTCGACTCGCCGTCCATCTCCATAGAATGGCTTAAGCGTTTCTTTTCCTCCTCTTTTAAAATCCTCAATTAGTCTGGGCCAGGTGGGCTCCGCCTCCCCTATTACTACTGCATCAGCGTACTGAATGGCTTCTTGAGGTAAAGCACTAGGATGCATCCCCCCTAATACCACCAAGATCCCCTTTTCTCTGAACCTATCTGCTATTTCATAGGCCCGGGGGGCAGTGGCAGTCATGGAAGTTATTCCTACCAGATCCGCTTCTTTGTTAAAATCAATCTCTTCCACATTTTCATCAATTAGCTCTATCTCCACCTCAGGAGGAGTTACTGCTGCTACCGCCAAAAGAGATAGTTGAGGAAACTTAAAAACCTTTCCTCTGTCCATTCTCTTTTCTTTAGCTCGGATTTTCCAGGTAGGAGAAATTAAGATTATTTTCATTTTCCTTCCTTATATCTTTTATTCAAGGCAGGTTTTTTCCTTTACTCTGAATTTCGAATTCCTTTCTATTTTTCTTTTGGTTATTCTTTATGACCTCACTTAACTTTACTACAGAAGAATCGTATTCTCCGGCGAGCATCTTTTGAAACTCTGGTCTAGTGATTTCATCCAGATGTCTGGCGTAATTATCAAGGAATTCTGCGATCTCACCATTGATAATGGTCTTCGCTCCATCGTGAGTTGGGTAGGCGCCAAATTCTTTAACTACCTCTCTCAGGATCTCGGGTTTGTCTATGATGGCGCAGGGGGTTAGCCAATTATCATTCTTCTTCAGTTGTTTCTTTCTTATGGAGAGAAAAAAGGGAGAAACAATCGCTTCCCGCAACCCCTTACCGTGGTTCCATAAATCAAAGATATTATCCACAGCAAAGTGAACAAAAACGCAGGGCTCAATATCTCCTTGGGAATTTATATGAAAGTATTTTCTTCCCCCGGCTATGCATCCGCCAGTCCAGGGTCCGTCGTTCCAGAAGTCTCCCACGAAAATAGGTTTCTTCGATCTCCACTCCCACACCTTCTGACGAAGTCTAGTTCTCTGTTCAGGACTAGGCATGAGTTCGGTGGCTGGTTTTTTCCCTATGGGAATATAAATAAAATACCAACCAAAGGAGATATGTCGGTCAACAAGATCATCTATAAATTCATCACTACTGACCATTTCTGCATTTTCTTTGGTTACAGTCACGGAAAATCCCTGCAGGACGCCCGCCCGATATAGATTCTCTCTTGCCTTATTTATTTTCTCCCAGACTCCCTTACCTCTTCTCTCATCAGTCTCCTTTTTAAATCCTTCCAGGCTAATAGCGGGAACTACATTGCCTAACCTGGCTAATTTTTCTATTCTCTCTTCATCTAACAATGTCCCATTAGTATAAACCTGGAAATACATATCATTGTGCTCTTTAGCTAAGTCCAACAGATCCTTCCCTGTCTCTTTATCCTTGTAATAGAAGGGTTCTCCACCCGAGATGGTCAAAAAACGGATACCCAGGCTTTTGGCTTCTCTTAAAATCCTATCTAAGCTGGCGTAAGATAGGCCCTGTCCTCGTGGATATTCATGAGCATAACAACCGTAGCAATTAAGATTGCAGGTGTTGGTGGGAGAGATGACAAAAAACCAGGGAGCTTTAAAGCTCTCCTCCTCCAGCTTTTCCCTTTTCTTAGCTTCCATGACCCAATCACAGAAAAAGTTCTTGGCTAGTTTTTCCCTGCTTACCTTAGACAACCTATCCTGAAGAATCAATCTGCTGAGCTCTGTCAAGGGATGTCGTTTCTGAAAAGCCTGGCGCACACTTTCCATGGCTGTTCTATTAGGACCGGCCAACTTGTACAATCCTGTTAATATGAGGTCGAATTCCTCATAGTAATCTTTCTCATTCTCAGTCTTAGCCAGTCTGGTTAGATAGTGGTAGATTTCTCGTTCAAGGATTTTTTTCTTTAACCTCGTTGCCAGCGATTCAGCCATTTTCCCCTCCTTTATGGGTGAAATTCATTTTAACAGACTAAAACGATAGAGTCAAACAGTGACTAAGCCTCTTTTTTAATTCCTTCCCAGAATACCTGCCAGACTAGAGAGTCATCCTGGGAGAGTGAACCTTTTTCCTTGCGGGAAATCCAATAAATGGTGAGACTATGCATCATTCCCACCAAGATCACGGCCAATTTCCTTGCATCCAGGGGCTTAATCTCCTGATTTCTAATTCCTTTTCGGATCAGTTGATCGAGAATCTCTACGTAGCGCGATTGCTTTTCTATCACTCTTCCCTTCAACCTCCTTTCCATCTCTTGCTTGAGCGACTCAGGAAGAGCCTGCATGATTTTAAAGAAATCCCTATTCTCTTCCAGGAACCTCAAGTGGATCCCTATGGCTAGTTTAATTCTCTGCGAGGGGAACTCATCGTTTCTCATCTCCTTTTCAATCTTCTCTAGAAGAATGTCTAGCTTTTTCTCTATAATAGAGAAAAATAGGTCCCTTTTGTCATCAAAGTGAAGATAGATCGTTCCCTTAGCTAACCCCGCCGCTCTAGCGACCTCCTCCATAGTGGTAGGATAAAACCCCTTCTTGGCGAAGAGTTTTTCCCCCGCTTCTAGAATCTGGGCGGCATGGTTTTTTTGTCTTAGCTTTCTCCTATTCATTACCTTAAGCACTATTAGTCTCCTTAACCTTCTAAACTTTGGAAAACCTTCAATTTCTGTCTGACTGTTCAGTCAAAATCATTTTAACAGAAAATAAATTTAAGTCAAGATAATCAAGGGAGGGTTCGGGGCGGATTTGACAAAAATCCTTACATATATTTCTATCCTTTCTTTCCGGCGAAAATGGTGTAGAGGGTGGGAACTAAGACAAGGGTGAAGATGAATGAACTCAAAAGGCCGCCTATCACCGTCCTGGCCATAGGGGCCCACATCTCCGCTCCCGCACCAAGACCTAAGGCCATGGGCAGCAGGGCAAAAACAGTGGTAAAAGTGGTCATCAAAATAGGACGAAGTCTTCTCCTCGCCCCCAGCCTTACAGCTTCAGATAGCGTGAGACCCCTTTCCCTTAGAATGTTGATGTAACTTATCATAACAATACCGTTATTTACAACGATCCCCGCCAACATAATAAGCCCCATGTAGACGACGATTGTGAACACAGTCCCGCTCAAAAACAACACTAAGATAACCCCTATAGCGGCAAAGGGCAGGGCCAGCATAATCACAAAAGGATAGCGTAAAGACTCAAATTGAGAGGCCATAACCATGTAAACAAGCACAACGGCTAAGATGAGAGCAAAGAAAAGACTGCGAAAGGATTCCGCCATCTCCTGCTGTTCACCACCGAATTCCACCAAGAAGCCCTCAGGTATTCTGATGTCAGCCAGAGCCTCCTTTATGTCCCCGGTTATACTACCCAGATCTCTTCCCTTGATCCCTCCGGAAACGGTAATGACTCGCTGCTGTTCCTTCCTCTCAATTTGTGCCGGACCAAGTCCCTCTTCAATCCGGGCTACGCTATCAAGGGATATCTGTCTACCCAAGGGGGAGGCGATGAAGATTTTTCCGAGATCAGCTGGACTCTCCCGATCTTCAGCCTGCAGCCTCACCAGAATGTTGTACTCATCCCCACCCTCACGGAACCAGGAGGCTACAGTGCCGGCATTGGCAGTGCGGATTGTCTGAGCTATTTGGGAGAAGTTAAGACCCAGGGATGAGGCTTTATCTCTGTCAATCCTTACCTGAAGCTCTGGCTGTCCTTCCTCAAGGCTCATCCTTGGCTCCACCACTCCCTTCACCTTCCCTATTGAATCAAAGACCTCTTGAGCTAGTCTTTTCCCTTGGGTTAAGTCATAACCTTTTATGTCCAGAGCAATGGGACTTCCACCAAATAGCATCTGTTCGCCGGGATCCCCCCCGCCGAACCTCACCGTAGCCTCACCTACCTTGAGTTTCCCACGAAGACTGTCCACAATCTCCCTGGTAGAACGCTCTCTCTGGGATAGATCCACCAGCTTAACTGTCAGAGAAGATTTATGAGATCCGCCGCCGCCGAAACCCATCATTCCACCAGCAGCACCTACCTGAGCCAGAAGACTCTCCAATTCTGGAGTATTTTCTCTGAGTTTCTCTTCGACCTCCCTGCTAATCTCATCAGTTAAGGCCAATCTGGTACCTACGGGCATCTCCACATCTACAGAGAATCTTCCTTCGTCCGTCTCGGGGAAAAACCTTGTTCCTATGCGGGGTACCAGAAGAAGACTGGCGACGAGGATTCCAACCGAACTGATGATGACTGTTTTTCGGTGTCCCAGAACCCAGCTTAGCACCATCTGGTACCGCTCCTCCGCATAGCTAAACCTTCCTCTGGAAGAACCTTTCTTTTCTTCACCTGTCCGATGCGACTTTATGGAAAGGTATTTGGAACATAGCACGGGAATGAGGGTCAAGGCCACAAAAAGGGAGGATAAAAGAGCGAATGCCACCGTGTAGGCCAGGTGCTTAAAGAAAATACTGGCAATGCCCGTAGTGAAGAGCAGGGAAAGAAAAACTACCAGAGTGGTCAGGATAGAGGCAGTGATAGCCATTCCTACCTCATCACTACCTACCACAGCCGCTTCCTCAATTGACTTTCCCTCCTCCCGGTGACGAAAAATATTCTCCAAAACAACGATGGCACTGTCCACCAGCATCCCCACCCCCAGGGCTAATCCACCCAAGGTCATGATATTCAGGGTAAGGTGAGTGACATGCATAAGGATAAAGGCCACCATGATGGAAAGGGGGATAGCGGTGAAGATGATGAGGCTGCTGGGGATATTGGCCAGGAAGAGGAAGATAATGATAATAGCTATTATAGCTCCGAGAATAGCCACTTGCTCAAGCTGAAAGATAGAATCCTTGATAAACGACGAGGTATCAAAGACGGTCCCTACCTCTACATCCTGGGGCAAATCCTTTTCTATTTGAGTGAGTTTCTCATGAACCCCATCGGCAACTCTGACCGTGTTAGTTCCCGACTGCTTACGTACGACTAGGATGATACCCTGTTTCCCATTGATCCGGACCTCACTTCGCCGCTCCTTGAAGGTATCCTTAACCTGGGCCACGTCTCCGAGATATATAGGCACTCCCCCTTTGGTAGCTATGACTACCTTCTCTATTTGAGAAACCTGAGTGAACTCACCCATAGTCCTAACGAAGAACTCTTTCTCACCGCTCTCAAGGTAGCCTCCAGGAAGATTGAGGTTCTCAGCCCGAAGGGTACCGGCGAGTTGAGTCAAAGACAACCCTACCGAGGCCAGTCGACTGCGATCTACCTGGACCTGAATCTCCCTCTCTTTTCCTCCCGCAACCTCGACGGAAGCCACCCCCTCCAGCTGCTCGAGCTCATATCTGATATCCTCATCGGCCAGGTGACGGAGCTGCACCAGATCCTGATCACCAGACAGGCTCAGTACCATAAGGGGCATCAGAGAGGGGTCAAACTTAAAGGTGAGCGGATCGTCCGCTCCCTCGGGCAACCCTCCCTTAACCAAGGAAATGTTTTCCCGCACATCGTTAGCTGCCTCATCCATATTAGTACCCCAGTCAAAGTTCATAATGATCACTGAGTTACCATCGGATGAGACCGAGCTTACCTCCTTGATGTTATTAACGGTGCTTACCATCTTCTCCAGGGGCTCGGTGACCATCTTTTCCACCTCAAGAGGAGCTGCTCCCTCATAGTTCGTCATCACCATAATGACCGGGAACGTAATATCAGGGTAAAGGTCAATAGCTATTCTCGTTAGCGAGAATCCTCCCAGGACCAAAACGGCCAGGAAGACCATAAAAGTAGCTATAGGCCGTCTGATAGCTATGCGGGAAAGGCTCATTCTTCATCCCCTTCCTGAATTCGTACCTTATCCCCATCCTTGAGGTCCGAGGGGCCGGCAACGACCACTAGATCTCCCTCATCAAGCCCACTCAGTACTTCTACCAAGTCGTCTGTTTCCAAACCAGCCCTGACCTTCCTAAGGTGAACCGTCCCGTTCCGAACCACGAAAACCTCTTTTTGCCCGTCCTTCTCCACTAGAGCACTCTGTGGAACAAGAAGGGCATTATCGCGCTGAACCAGTAGTCTCACTCTGGGGAACATCCCCGGTTTCATGAGATAGTCGGGATTGGAGACCTTTATTGCCACCTCTATTTTTCTGCTTAAGGGGTCCATAACCGGGCTAATGTTAATCTCCTTTACCTCGAAGACTTTATCCAAATAGGTGTCCACTTTTACGCCTACCCTCTGAGTTAATTTCACCAGGTCAATGTCCTCATCACTCACATGGGTTAAGAGCTTTACGGTGTCTATATCTACAATACTCACCAGAGGCTGAGTAGGACCAACCATTGCTCCTACATCAACAAAGCGCTTGCTAATGATTCCAGAAATGGGAGCTTTTATAGTACAATCTTCCAGACGAATTTTAGCCAACCCCAGAGCAACTTCAGCCTGTTCAGCTTGCGCTTGGACGCCTTTTATTTTTGCCTCCCAGCTTTTTGCTTTCTTAAGACTTTCCAGGCTCTTTAGGCTGGCTTGAGTCTGTTCTACCTGTGCCTCTACCACCTT
>NJBP01000014.1 GCA_005223085.1 Candidatus Aerophobetes bacterium Ae_b3b
TGCTTAATCAATGGCGTTTCTCCCCCTTTCCTTGGTTCTTATCCTTATAACGTGCTCAACCGGGATGACGAAGATCTTGCCTGCTCCTATTTTGTTAGTTTTAGCCAGGGACTGGATAGTGCCTATCATCTCCTCTACCTTGTCCTCCTCGGTTACTATCTCCAACTTTACCTTGGGCATAAGTGCCTCCTTTTTGCCTTCCTTCCAAAGAAAAGCTAAAAAGGCAAATATGATATAAGGGCTACTACTCTGCCTCCCGGATTTTTAGCCTTACTTACTAGGTTTCAGTATGATGGAAGTCTCATCTGATTGTGAAGTGGCTACCATAACACCACTTACTATGTAGAAGACAATACTAAGAGGTGAGCTCATCTTTTGGCCGGAACCTTTCCCATTAGTCCAGAATGACTTATCTCTAAAACAAAGATCCTCTTTGCCTTAAGAATCTCATCAACTCCCTTTAGAGCAAGGATGGGAGTGATAGGAGTGTTTTTTTCATTCTTGCAGTGAACCATACAGCTGACATCCTCCACTTACCATCACTCTGATAGGCATACATCTATTTCCCTTATTTTAAGGAAGCAGTCTTTTGGGTTTAATCCTGCCCCAAACAGAATAGGCTCGAAAGCCCTCGGCAAAAGGCACTCCGCATTGGAGTCCCCGAAAAGAGGCCACCTTCCTCATAAAATCTACATAGTCAATTCCATCGTGCTCCTTAAGCCATTTGTATTGGGATTGGTGACAAAGGAGCATCTTTTCCTTTATATCTATGAAATCAGTAATGTCAACGTATTCAGTGGGAAGAAAATTCACTCCGGCTAAGGTATCCATAAAAAAAATGGGGGGGATTAGAGCATGAGGCTTATGCTCTGTCTTATAGTTAGGTAAAGTAGCAATAAAACTGGCGTCTACGAGTAGCTTTGAGGTTGTAGTATGGTCGCACATATAGTCCTTGGGAGAATGAGTAATAACGAGGTCGGGTCGGGCAACTCTAACAAGGTCTACTACTTTTTTCCTCGATTCTTTGTCCGGATAAATATCGAGGTCGGGAAAAATTCCTCCTTGAATTTCTGCCCCCAGGATTTTAGCTGACTCCTCCGCCTCTTTCTTTCTAATTTTTGCTAGCTCAGGACTGGGGATTTCAAAATGGCCTTTATTCCCATTGCAGAGATAAAACATGAAAATCTCGACTTTTTTTTCTTTAAACTTGGCTAAAGTCCCAACACAGAGAAATTCGAGATCATCAGGATGGGCCCCCACTGCTAAAACGCGCATTTCTATCTCCTTTTCATTTTATACTTATCTCACAATTATCAGCAACTCCTCCCAAAAGTGTATATCTAGTAGGAACAGTTTGAAGGATAGATCCAGGAACAAGAGTATTTACCGGGCCATAGGCGACAAGTCTGGCGATAAATCTTTGCCAGGATACTCCCCCTCCTAGGTAGCCATCCAGCCAGAAACTCCTCTCTTTTGCCCCCACGATTTGGCGAGGTCCAATAGTGACTGCCTTAGGAGGAACAGAAGACCAGTCTCCACTAAATGAGTGAAGAGCATTTTGCATAATGGTCATAGGGTGAAGTTCTACTATACGAGGATTTGCCTTTTTATATGCCTCAATATCATCACCGAATTCCTCTCCCAGATGAGCTTCCCAGAAGGCAATATGCCCGCACCAACCAATTCCTCCGTAACATACATCTATCTCACCGGCATCCTCTATCATCTTACCATAACCTTCAATATTCTTATCAGAGGGAAAGTGGAGCTGGTTCTCTGGCATCCGCAAATCCTTATCTATAAGAGAAAAGAAATTCTCTATCATTGATTTTTTGAAAGAACCAGGCCAACTCTCAGGAGCAGTCTCTCCGGCTTCATTGGCATATTCATCCATATTAAAGGTATGAACGTGCCTCAAGGAAACTCCTAATTCATTAATGAGGCGAGCCGCTATCCTGTATTGAGGAATTGGCCCTGCCGGAAGAATCAAAACCAGCTTTTTGCCTTTCTCCAGAGCCTGTCTTATTCTGGTAACTATATCTAAGGCAAACTCAAAGTAAAACTCATCGGTATTTTCAATTACTCTGATTTTAAACTGCGCCTTAGGATGTTTACAGATATCCTCTCTCTTAATGGCTCTCACCTTTTCACAGATCTTCTTATCCCGATAGGGAATGAACTTGGCTAGATCGAATGCAAACTCTGTCATTTCTTTCTCCTTGTTATATTCGTCTTTTTCCCATTGTCTATTTCTTACCTTTTTCTCAGGCTCTATTTTCTTTAATTTACAGCCACCAGTGGTTATCTTATCATTGCCAGACACTTTGTCAAAGGTAAGTTGGCGAAAAAACAGAAATGTTGGAGCAGCTTTAATTCGAAGAGTTGACATCTGAGGAAATTCATACAAAATGAGATACGTCAAATTAACCAAAGAAAGCGAGATTGGTAATTCAATTAAAAGAGACGGAACTGATCAATCATACCAGAGACGTATTTGTCGCCCCTCTCGCTTGCACCTCGACTGCTTCAATCTTTATAGCAAAAAAGTGGTGAAACCTGGGGGAAACTACACCACCCGAGATATAGGTTAATAACTAATCATAGACTCTGTGAAAGAGGAGTAAAACAGTGTTATTTAAAAAGAAAAGCAAAGTACAAGAACTGATCCAGGAACAGATTAACCTGGTGGCTCAGGGACTAGGGTTCTTGAAAGAAGCTGTTGAGCTTTATTTAGAAGGGGATAAAGAAGGGTGTGAGCTTAAAACCAGGGTTGTTGAGCAAATGGAAACCAAAGCGGATGAGGCAAAAAGAGAGGCAGAGAAAACCCTTTATGAGGGTAGTTATCTTCCCCTTTTCCGAGAGGACCTTTTGGATTTGATGGAACTTATAGATGATGTTGCCGATGAAGCAGAGAGGATAGCTGATTTCCTCTCCATAGAGAATCCTGAAATTCCCTCCCCATGGAATGAGAAAATGAGGGAAATTGTGGAAAAAGGCATCTTAGCCTTCAACCTCTTCCGGGAATCTTTTATGCTTCTCCATGAGGATACCCAGAAGGCATTCAGCCATGCCCACAAAGTAAAGGAGGTGGAAAAAGAGGTAGATCGCCTCCAGGATGGCTTGAATCGTGAGATTTTCCAATCTAACCTCCAGTTAGCTCATAAGATACAGTTAAGAGATTTGGTCATCAGAATGGGATTTATCTCTGACTCGTCGGAAAATGCTGCTGATAAGATAAGTATGATCTCCATCAAGAGGAGAATCTGATGTGGTTTCCAGGATCTGTTTCTTTGTGGTAAGAAAATATTGCTATGAAGTAGGCCTAAGGGATTACCTGCAAGATGATGAAAAGAGTCCAGATACCTTGGGCATCTCTTTAGAGGAGATGTCTGATGAGTTGAGAGAAAATCTTCAAACTGCCGATATAGTGATAGCGAAAGGTCAAGCAAACTACTATGCTCTATCAGAATGCAGGCCTAAAGCAGGAGGTAAGATAGCCTGTCTTTTCAGGACTAAATGTGATTATGTATCCAATGTCTTTGGCAAAAATGGAAAGGTCAATTTAGCTGTGATTCTTTAATTTTAGATAAAGCTATAGAAAAAAGAGGAGAAGAGGTAGAGCCTAAAAAAGAGAAAAAGCCAGGTTAAATTACCAGAGTCAATCGGGCCAGATGGGGGGTGAGAGGCTGAGATAGGCCAACGGCTCTGTTTATGGGAATAGAGGAGAATTTAAACGAAGGAAGATGAGGAGAATAATGGAGGATATGACAATGTTAAAGAAACTAAAAACAAAATTGACGGGTTTCTTTAGTCTCAAAAATCGGATAAATCTGTGTCCTAAACACAAGTGGGTGCTGGTCGGGCTGGCGGTTTTATTGTCTATTCCAACGGTCTCCGTGATCGCAGCTGAGAAAGTGGAGATTACCTGGTGGCACGCCATGAGCGGGTCGCGTTTGAAGGTGGTGGATGCGATTGTCGAGAGCTTCAACGCCACCCACCCCGATATTGAGCTGAAACCGCTGTTCACCGGTACCTATGCGGAGACATTAACCAAGTTCATCGCCTCGTACCGTACCGGAACTGCTCCAAATCTGATTCAGGTCTACGAAGTGGGTACCCAGACCATGATCGACAGTGAGGCCATTCTGCCGGTCTATCAAATCCCCGGGATGTTGGGGGAGGCTTGGGACTGGGCGCAGTATGTAATCCCCATCACCAACTACTACTCCGTAGAGGGGAATCTCTGGTCTATGCCGTTCAACTCGTCTTCGGCTATGCTCTATTACAACAAGGACATCTTTAGAGCAGCTGGACTCGATCCCAACAAGCCACCGACAACGTGGAAAGAGATGGAGGAGTACGGAGAACAGATCTTGGCGAGCGGCGTAGTAGATCATGTCTATTCCGGAGGCTGGCCCGGCTGGATCTGGGAACAGACGCTTGGCTACCATAATCACCTCTACGCGGACAATGATAACGGCCGCGCCGGATTGGCCAAAAAGGTCGTCTTCAACGACGAGTTCGGACACATGGTCTTTGAGACCATGGTAAGACTGCACGACAAAGGGATCTATATCTATGGAGGACCGGAGTACGCGGCGAACTCGGCATTCAAAGCCGGCCGGATCGCCATGCTCATCCAGTCCACTTCGTCGCTGACTGGAATTCTGAAAGCCTCTGAATTTGAAGTTGGCACCAGCTTCCTCCCGCGCTTTGAAGGATATCCGATCGGCAACTCCCTCGTCGGAGGCGGGAGCCTTTGGGTGACAAAAGGGAAAAGTGAAGAAGAAGTCCGCGCCGTTTGGGAGTTCCTGAAGTATCTTGGGCAAACGGAGATCGCTATCCAGTGGCACAAGGGGACGGGATACTTCCCGGTGACCAACGCAGCGCTCAAAGCGCTCTTGGACGAGGGTTGGTTCAGCAACCAAACCTACCTAACCGCCTTCCTTGAGATCCTTTCCGGAAGGCGAGATACGGCAGCGGCTACCGGCGCTCGGCTGGGTCCATTCGTGGCCATGCGGGAGCACTTCAGGGCTGCCTTGGAGAAGGCAATAGCTGGTGATCTCTCTCCTAAAGAGGCTCTGGATGAAGCAGCCCAGAAGATGAACCAGTTGCTCAAAGATTACGCTGAGCTGTATGGAGGATAGATAGGAACAGACTGCGGTGGGGGGCAAGCCTGAGGCTTGTCCTCCACATCTTGGTCCTTGCAGACCGAAGGGAGAAGCGATGCAGGAAGAGAGATTCCCTGGATATAGGTGGTTGCCTTATTTACTGGTAGCTCCTTCTATCGCAGTAATTGTAATCTTCCTGGTTGTGCCTTTCGTTCAAAGCGTACGTGGGTCTTTCTTTATCTCAACGCCGTTTGGCACGAAAACCATCTACGTTGGACTCCGCAATTATATTCGTCTATTCTCCTCGCCAGATTATCAAAACAGTATCTTGACCACGCTTGCGTTCTCCTCTTTCGTCATTATTATTGGACTTTCCGTTTCACTGGGCATCGCCCAACTGCTCAATCAGAAGATTAGAGGGCTGGGCTTCTATCAAGTCGCTCTTATCTGGACCTATGCCCTCTCCCCGGCGATCGCTGGAGTGATCTGGGCCTCAATGTTCGCTCCTGCCACTGGCCTCGTCCCCTACATCGTCTCCAAGTTGTCCGGCGGGTATGTGCTGAACTGGATGACCAACGGCCGGATAGCACTGTTGGTGGTGGTCGCTGCCGCCACGTGGAAGATGTTGGGCTACAATATTGTCTTCTTATTAGCTGGGCTGCAAAACGTACCGAAAGCACTTATGGAAGCCGCCCGGGTGGATGGGGCAGGGCCCTGGAAAGCCTTCTGGCGTATCACGTTCCCTATGCTTTCTCCCACCACTACCTTTTTGTTAT
Organism: Candidatus Aerophobetes bacterium Ae_b3b; assembly: GCA_005223085.1. Lineage (GTDB taxonomy): Bacteria > Aerophobota > Aerophobia > Aerophobales > AE-B3A > AE-B3B. Next base: position 5,888 of record NJBP01000014.1, read on the forward strand.
TTGTTAATATGCTCTATGCTTTCTTCCAGGTTTTTGGGCTTATAGATATTATGACACGGGGCGGGCCAGGGAATGCCACGGAGATCCTTGTGTACAAACTGTATCGTGATGGGTTCATCCATCTCAACACCGGATCCGCATCAGCCCAATCCTTCGTAATATTCTTTGTAATTTCTATTGGGGCAATCATTCAATTGCGAGTAGCTACGCGAAAAGCCATTTATGCTCGGTGAGGTGATGCCTTTGTCTGGGAAAAACCGATACAAAATTCTTATTCATGGTCTGCTTATCCTACTGGTTCTAGTCCTTGCTTTCCCTGTGGTTTATGCTCTAATTACAAGTACCTTAAGTTTCCAGGAGTCCTACACATATCCGCCAAGACTTATACCGGGCAATCAATTCCTGGCCAATGCCGCCGTAGCCTGGCATCGAATCAAGTTGGGTCGGCTCTTGTTCAACACCTGGTTAATCTCAATAGTGGTGGCGTTAGCAAAAATCATTCTGTCACTGCTAGCTGCCTTTGCCTACACCCATTTCAAGTTTCGGGGCCGGGGGCTGCTATTCCCCATGTGCATGATCACTCAAATGCTGCCTCTCCCGGTCCGCATCGTTCCAACTTTTCAGTTGATGGCGAGCTTTGACTGGATAAATTCTTACTATGCCCTCACAATACCATTCTTTGCCAGCACAACAGGCATACTTCTTTTCCGACAGTTCTTCATGACCGTGCCTAGAGATCTTTCAGATGCAGCCCGGGTTGATGGGGCGGGCCCCATGCGTTATTTCCTGCAAATTCTAGTCCCTGTCTCAAAAACCAACATCGCAGCTCTGTTTGTCATAGAATTTATTTTTATGTGGAGTCAGTACTTATGGCCGTTGATTGTGATAACCACCGGTGAAATGCGGGTTGTGCAAATCGGTGTCAAGATGTTGTTAGCCAGCGAACAAATAGCGCCTGAGTGGAATGTTATCATGGCTGGCACGGTAATGGCTATGCTCCCACCCCTCATGATCCTCATCCTTTTCAGGAAAAGTTTTACTCAGGGAATCGCCATGCAATCACAAAAGTAGGAGCGGTTTGTAACTGAAAGGAGGCTACGTTCTATGAAGCTGATGCAAGCCACGAATTTAGTTTCTAGAGCTGCCGCCCCACGGCTTCCAAGATTTTTCGTCCTCCTCGAATCAGGAGCTTTAGCCATATCTACCAGCAGAAAAGAGCTGAGGAGAATCTGATGTGGTTTCTTTTATCCGGGATCTACCTGGGCTGGGCCCTGGGGGCAAATGATGCGGCTAATGTCTTTGGTACAGGAGTAACCAGCGGATTGGTAAGCTATAAATTGGCGGTCATTTTAACCGCCATTTTTGTCATTTTAGGAGCGGTGATGGAGGGCACTAAACCCATGGATACAGTGGGCTACTTTACTAGCCTTACTCTTTTTACCGCTCTCTTAGTTACCTTATCTGCTGCCATTACGGTAACCCTGATGACCCGGCTTAAGCTACCAGTTTCCACCTCTCAAGCTATACTGGGGGCTATTGTGGGAATTGCCATTGTGGGAGAAGGTTGGAGAGGGTTACCTATGGATAAATTAACCAAAGTGGTTCTTTGCTGGATTTTTACTCCTCTGGGAGCAGCGGTCATCTCTTTTTTACTCTTCATGGGTTTGGGTTATTTGGTCAACAGGATAAGAGGATTGGCTGTTTTTACTCATCTTATGAGAATAGGAATTTTGGTCACAGGTTGCTTCAGTGCTTATGCCTTGGGTAGTAACAACGTGGCCAATACTACGGGAGCTTTTGTGGGGGCAGGCCTCATTACCCCAATTGAGGGAGCCTTAATTGGAAGTATTAGCATCGGGGTGGGAGCTCTCACCTACAGTCGAGGAGTAATGATATCTGTGGGAAGACGAATCTCTCTTCTGGATCCCTTTTCCGCCTTGGTGGTAGTTTTGGCCGGGGCTATCACGGTTTACCTTTATACTCAGATAGGAGTTCCTGTTTCAACCTCCCAGGCAGTGGTAGGAGCAGTGGCAGCAATTGGATTAGCTAAAGGAATCAGGACAATTAATAAGAAAATGCTTTTCTTTATCCTCCTGGGTTGGATATCCACCCCTATTCTGGCAGCCAGCCTCTCTATCCTGATGTTACTTCTATTCTCCGGAATAATTTAAGAAGTTATCGCTGGAGTCCTTCTAGCCAGAGGAAGGCGGCTCCTTCTTGACAGTCGTCCTCTCATATGAGTATAATGCAAATGAAAAGGGAGGTATGTTATGCGTTGGAAAAATGTCCTAATAATTATGTGTCTCATTTCTTTCTTCTCGTCTCTCGGTGCTCAAGGTGAACCTAAGCTTGTAAGCGACAAGGAACTTGGAGCAATATTGGCAAATTTTGAGCAATATGCGGAAAAAAGCATGCGTGACTGGGAAACACCAGGTATGGCTGTGACAATTGTACAAGGAGACGATATCGTCTATACCAAGGCCTTTGGTGTTAAGACACACAAGGGAAATGATCCGGTTACTGCGGACACTATGTTTCAGATTGGTTCGACATCCAAGGCGTTTACGGCGGCATTGGTAGCCATGTTAGCGGACGAGCGCAAAATAAGATGGAAAGATCCTGTTATTGAACATCTGCCGGATTTTGAAATGTACGATCCCTGGGTTACCAGGGAGTTCATGATAGAGGACCTGATGGCTCAACGAAGCGGGATGCCATCTCATGCCATAGATGCACTGGTAATGCTCGGCTTTGACAGAGATTATATCAGACATGCAATTCGTTACGCAAAACCTACCAGCAGCTTTCGTTCTGAATTCGCATACCAGAACAACCTTTTCCTCGTAGCTGCCGAACTCATAGAAAAACATACAGGGAAAAGCTGGGAAGAGAATATCAAAGAACGTATTTTTGAACCGCTTGGCATGTCTGATTCCAGCATGGATATAAAATCATTTCAAGACGCCAAAGACGTAATTTCTTTGCACCACAGGTTCGGGGACAAAATCATTACTCTTTCCAAGGACTGGCCATACTTACACTGGACATATGTATATGGGCCGGCAGGGGGTATCAATTCGAATATAACCGATATGGCCCAGTGGCTGAAGTTTCAGGTCAATAACGGTGTATTTGATGGAAAGCCTTTAGTTACAGAAGAAAGCATGAACTTTATGCATACGCCGAAAACTATTACTATGCTAACTACGGGAAAAAGACAATACTATGCTCAGGCATGGGTTTATAGAGAAAATACTCCCTACCCGATTGTCTGGCACAATGGCGGTACGACAGGGTGTAAAACGATGGTAGCAATAGTACCGGAGGCAAAGGTCGGCATAGTCGTTCTTTCCAATTTAATAGACTCCAGTCTGCCCGACGCTCTGGCGTTCCGCTTCTTTGATATGTATTTGGGCAGTCCGGATGTGGACTGGAGCAGGGAAATGCTCGCCCAGATGAAAGAGGCGATGAAAAAGGCCGAGGCCAAACTCCCGGTTCCTCCCGAAAATCCCCTGCCAACTATGCCCTTGGAAAAGTACGTTGGTGATTACCGGAACAACGTTTACGGCAAAATGGATATTAGCGAGAAAGAGGGAGGTCTTGTTTTGACTATAGGTCCTAACAAGGTCGAAATGTATCTGACGCCCTGGAATAGAGATACATTTTCTATATACTGGCCCTTCTATAATGACTCGAGTGAACCCGGTGGATTTGCATTGTTTCAAGCCGATCCGGAAGGGGCCATGAAAAGTGTAACCGTTACTCCATTAAATGAAGATGGATGTGGTGTTTTTGAGCCAATAACTACATTGCCGGGCAAAAACTAAGCCAATCTGGTAAGGAGTGCGGGTTCGGTAAGATTGTACCTGATTCAATTGGCAAGTTGGCCAAAGAGATACGTTTTGCTATAATGAATTCCAGTTGAATAAAAAAGGAGGTAGGACAGTATGCAAAACAAAAAAGTTTTCATTCTATTCGTAAGTGCCATCTGGCTATTATCAATAATAGGACTGCTCGTCAACGAAACCGATGCAAACCAGCCTTCCATTAGTTCCTTACCGGTGAACATTCAGTCTATTCGAGAATCAGATAGCTTTTTCTATGTGCAAGCCGAATATCCAGAGTTCGAGACAGCCGGCACAGATTTCAACCAGGAAATTGCCACTCTAATTTCTGGCAAAATTAATAGTTTCAAAGAGGAATCCAGGGACAACTGGAAGGCCAGGCTGGATACGATGCCTGCCGATAAGCCATTACCCAAGGGTCCTCAGCAGCCTTTTGAATTTCTTGCCTCCTGGGACTCGGCTCAACTTAACAATACCTATTTAAGTTTGGTGATAAAGATATACTATTTCAGTGGTGGAGCTCATGGCAATGAGGAAATCCATGCCTTCAATTATGACATGGTCAAAAAGAAAAAGATAGAAATTAAGGATTTCTTTGATTCTGCTCAAGAGGCGTTGAAGAAAATATCCCAAATCTCAGCTGAGGATATTAAGAGCCAACTTCAATCCAGAGGATGGAAAGAAGATGACAATCTAAAAGAAATGGTAAATCAGGGGACGGCGCCTCTTTTTAAAAACTTCCAGAACTTTAATTTTGACAGTTACAATCTGATTATTTATTTTCAGAGGTATCAGGTGGCCCCGGGTGCAGCTGGATCAATAATCGTCAGGATTGCAAAAGTAGCTTTGGAGCAAAATCTCCTTCAATCGGATTACTTGAGGTAGTTCTCAGTAATCAGGCTCTAATAATGTTCTCCGAGTCCCATAAGGTCTGAAGTATTTCGCTTGTCAACCCCCTGCGTTAAACCATGTATAAGAGAGCTCAGAGCTCTCTAATTCATAATTTTGACATTTTTGTCTGGCATGGTATTATAAGCTTAAATTGAGCGGAGATGGCACAAATGGGCTGGTTTGAGAGAACCTATAACCGGATAAAAAGGGGAAAGAAGAAAATAGACATTCCTCATGGGCTCTGGACCAAGTGCACCAACTGCTCTGAAATCGTTTACAACAAGAGCCTGGAAGATAACCTTAAGGTCTGTCCCAAATGCGGATTTCACTTCTACCTGCGAGCAAGGAAAAGAATCGAGATTACCTTGGATAAAGATAGTTTCATCGAATACGATTCGAAGATAAATTCCGATAATCCGCTTAACTTTCCAGGGTATGAAGAGAAATTAAGTAAAAGCGAAAAAGCCACTGGCCTGGATGAGGCTGCTCTGATTGGAGAGGGGAAAATCGGAGGTAGATCGATAGCCGTTGGAGTTACTGATTTTGGCTTCATGGGAGGAAGCATGGGTTCAGTGGTTGGGGAAAGAATAACTCTCACCATAGAAAAGGCTATGGGAAAAAAATACCCACTCCTAATTATCTCCGGTTCAGGAGGTGGAGCTAGAATGCAAGAGGGAATTATCTCTTTGATGCAAATGGCCAAGACCAGTGCCGCCATAGCTGAACTCAAAAGACTGGGACTGCTCTATATATCTTTGCTTACTCATCCGACCATGGGAGGGGTAATGGCTAGTTTCGCCAGTCGGGGAGATATTGTCCTCGCCGAGCCGGGAGCTCTCTTAGGATTTGCCGGGCCTCGGGTCATAAAGCAAACCATTAAACAGCAAATGCCTAAAGGTTTTCAGCAGTCTGAATCACTGCTTGAACATGGGGTCATTGATTTAGTGGTGGAGAGAAGTAAAATTAGGTCCACCTTAATCAGAATTCTGGACCTGGTTCTTTCATAAAGCTTACATGCAGGGGAGAAAAGGACAAAAACTGACGCTCAAGGAGGTAAAAGATGAAAAAGCCACTCATAGATGAGGAGCTGTGTACAGGATGTGAGATCTGTATTGATGAGTGTCCAAATAACGCTCTGGAGATGGTAGATGACGTTGCTAAACTAGTTAAACCAGAAGACTGTGATGGCAAAGGGGAGTGTGCAGAGGCTTGTCCTGCAGAGGCTATCACTATGGAAGAGGAATAGTCCAATACAGGCCAGGCTGTCCATATTAAATAAGGGCCGAGCCTGGCCTGATTTTATGTGAGAAGGATACAAAAAAGAAAAATATCAGCTTAAATCTGCGGCTGAATAATTATGATTTTGAGGTAAAGGGAAGTGAAAAGAAGGAAAAGTCGAGAGGTAAAGATTGGTAGGTTAAAGATTGGTGGTGGCAACCCGGTGGTGGTGCAGGGAATGACCAAAACCAAAACCGAGGACGTTCCAGCCACAGTTGCCCAGATCAGAAAGCTCACCCAGGCTGGAGCAAAGATAGTGAGGATAGCTCTTCCCGATATGGTAGCTGCCAAGGACCTTTCTAAAATCAGGACCGAGGTGGATATTCCTCTGGTAGCTGATGTTCATTTTAATCATAAACTTGCCCTGGAAGCTATAGACCGGGGGATAGATAAAGTAAGAGTTAATCCCGGAAATATGGCCAAAAAAGAAATACTGAAGATAGCAGAAAAAGCTAAAAAAAAGGGAATTCCCCTTAGGGTAGGGATAAACTCAGGATCTTTAGAGAGAGGAGTTCTAAAGGACCATTTTTTAAAAGGAAGGGTAAGGGAGGATGAGGAAGAAAGATATCGGACCACAGTGGCTGAGGCCATGGCAAAAAGTGCCTTGAATACTGTGAAACTTCTAGAAAAAGTGGATTTTTCAGATATTGTTGTCTCTCTTAAAGCTAATGATGTGCTCACCACTATTCTTTCTTATCAACTGATATCGGATAAGATTTCCTACCCTCTTCATCTAGGTATAACTGCTTCCGGCCCTCCTCCTGAAGGCATTATAAAATCATCCATAGCCATAGGAACTCTTCTTTTCCAGGGAATAGGGGATACTATCAGGGTTTCTTTAACTTGTGACCCAGTGGAGGAGGTCAAAATAGGATATCAGATCCTGAAATCTCTTGGCTTGTTTAAAGGGGGTCCGGATTTAATTTCCTGTCCTAGCTGTGGGAGGTGCCGGATAGACTTAGAATCAGTAGCAAAAGAGATTCTCTCCGAAATAGAAGGAATCAAGACTCCTTTAAAGATAGCAGTGATGGGGTGTGAAGTTAATGGGCCAGGCGAGGCCAGGGAAGCCGATATTGGCATAGCCTGTAACAAAAGAGGAGGGACGCTTTTTAAAAAGGGGAAACCGCTTAGAAAGGTTAAGGAGAAAGATATAGTCAGAGTTTTGTTAGAAGAGGTCGAGAAAATGAGCCAGGAGGCTGATTAATTGGGGTGAAGATGACCAAGTTTATCTTTGTCACGGGAGGGGTTCTTTCTTCCCTCGGTAAGGGAATAGCCTCAGCTTCCATTGGAGCTCTTCTTAAATCACGGGGCCTGAAGGTAAGTATGCTTAAGTTTGATCCTTATATCAATGTAGATCCAGGAACAATGAATCCTTATCAACACGGAGAGGTGTTTGTCACCAGGGATGGAGCCGAGACCGATCTTGATTTGGGTCATTATGAGCGTTTTGTGGACATTGATTTATCATCTCATAACAATGCAACTACTGGTCAGATTTATAGTGCCGTGATCGAGAAGGAAAGACGGGGCGAATATCTGGGAAGGACCATCCAGGTAGTTCCTCATATCACCGATGAGATACAGCAGAGGATAAAAAAAGTAGCCGAAAAAGATAGGGCCGAAGTAGTCATCACTGAAATAGGAGGAACAGTGGGAGATATCGAATCCCTTCCCTTCCTGGAAGCAATAAGACAGTTTCGTCTCAAGATAGGCAGGGAAAATACGCTATTTATTCACCTAACCCTTCTTCCGTATGTCGCTTCTTCGGATGAACTTAAAACTAAACCAACTCAGCACAGTGTGGGTAGACTACGGGAGATAGGAATTCAGCCAGATTTAATTCTTTGTAGAACCCGAATTCCCTTAACTTCTGAGGCAAGGGGGAAGATCTCTCTTTTCTGTAATGTAGAGAGAGAAGATGTTATCCAGGCTATTGATGTAGATAATATCTACGAGGTCCCTCTTCGCTTCGACACTGAAGGATTGACCGACAATATTTTGCAAAAATTGGGTCTTTCCATTCCCAAAAAGAGTTTGGATAGCTGGCGAAAATGGGTGGAAAAGGTCAATAATCCTGACCAGGAAACAAGGATTGCTGTGGTGGGTAAGTATGTAAAAATGAAAGATGCCTATAAAAGTATACGCGAGGCTTTTATTCATGCCGGGGCTGCCAATAGGGTAAGGGTTAAGGTGGTGTGGCTAGAAGCAGAGAAGCTCGAGGCCGATCCACCAAAATATCTTTCCTCGGTGAAAGGGATTCTAGTTCCTGGTGGATTTGGTTCCCGAGGGATGGAAGGAAAGATAAGGGCTATCCAGTATGCTCGAGAAGAGAAAATTCCCTTGTTAGGAATTTGTCTGGGAATGCAATGTGCTACCATTGAGTTTGCCCGAAATGTGGCCGGGTTAAAAGGTGCTAACTCAACAGAGTTTGACCCTGATACCCCTTATGCTGTAATAGACCTTTTACCAGAACAAAAAAATATAAGGGATAAGGGTGGCACTATGAGATTGGGTGCTTACCCCTGCCGATTGGACCCGGATAGTTATAGTTCTCGGGCTTACGGAAAGACCTTAGTTTACGAGCGTCACCGCCACCGGTATGAGTTTAACAATGAGTATCGTCGTCTTTTTGGGCAGATGGGATTAAGGATAGCAGGCGTCTTTCGCCAGAAGGACCTGGTGGAAATCATTGAAATTTCTGATCATCCCTGGTTCGTGGCGGTTCAGTTTCACCCTGAATTTCAGTCCCATCCCCAATCTCCTCATCCCTTGTTCAGAGACTTTGTCAAGGCGGCTATGAAATGAGGTTTATCTTGCTTTTCCTTAGCGCAGCTTTAGTTAATAACTTCGTTTTAAGATACTTTTTAGGCATCTGTCCTTTTTTGGGAGTAACAGGAAGAATAGAATCTGCCGTGGCTATGGGCTTTGCAACTACCTTTGTTATGACCTTGACCGCTACTATTATCTGGCTGGTGAACCACTTTATTCTAGTTCAGTTCCATCTTCCTTTCTTACAGTATGTTACGGCTATTCTGGTTATTGCCTCACTGGTGCAGCTAATAGAGATGTTTATTCGCAAAGTAAGCCCTGGTCTTTACCGGTCTTTAGGGATATACCTCCCCCTTATTACTACCAATTGCGCCATATTCTTCGTAGCTCTTTTTATTCCCTTGAGAAATTATGGCTTTATTGAGAGCATCGTTTTTGGCTTTGGAGCCGGTCTAGGATTCACTCTAGTTATGTGGATGATGGCCGGAATTAGAGAACAGTTGGACTTTGCTGAGGTTCCTGAACCTCTCAAAGGGGCTGCCATTACCTTGATTACGGCTGGCCTACTGGCTCTAGCTTTTATGGGGTTCACTGGCCTTATTGGCAGCTAGCTAAAAAGCGGAAAAATGAATTTAATCTTGCTTTCCACATTAACCATGGGAGGACTGGCCGCTGTCTTTGCTCTTTTTTTGTCTATAGCTCACAAGAAATTAAAAGTGGAAGAGGACCCCCGGACGGAGCAAGTTCTAGGGTACCTGCCCGGTGTTAACTGCGGAGCATGTGGACGTGCTAGTTGCCGGAGTCTCGCAGAAGCAATCGTTAAGGGAGAGGCTTTAGCTAGCGCCTGTGTAGCGGGCGGAAATGATGTGGGTCAGAAAATAGCTGCTTTAATGGGAGTAGAGTCAGGGTCTACTCAGAGTAAGGTGGCTGTGCTTCACTGCGGAGCTTTACATTCGGAGAGGGGGAAAAAAGCAGAATACGAAGGAGTAAAAAGCTGCCAGGCAGCCGATCTACTGATGGGAGGAAATCTAGCCTGTGGGTATGGTTGCCTGGGGTATGGTGATTGCCAGGCTTCCTGCCCATTTGATGCTATTAGCATGCGTGGGGGTCTACCCCGGATCGACGCTGCTAAATGTACTGGATGTGGAAATTGTGTCAAAGCGTGTCCCAGAAATCTAATCACTCTCGAGGTTTTAGATGGAGAGCCACGTTACCGGGTTGTCTGTTCTTCTTTGGATAAGGGGAAAAAAGCCAGGAAGGTTTGTAAAAAAGCTTGTATAGCTTGCGGTTTATGCGTCAAGGTATGCCCCTTTGATGCTTGTGAGCTACAGGATAATCTGGCCGTGATCGATGAGAGAAATTGTCAATCATGTGGGGTATGTGCCCAAAGATGTCCCACCGGAGCAATATCCCTGAATTCACTTTGTTAATTTATGAGGAGCCAGGGGTTGAAGTTTTTTTTATTGGGCCTTGTGAAAATAATTACAAGCTTGCAGTTTCGGGCTCTATAAGGATTTTCAAGCTTGTTCAGTACTTGACTAACTCAGAAGGGATGATAAAATACAGGGACTTTGCCTTGAGGAAAATGGGGATGAAAATTGCTGTAACCGGTAAGGGAGGAGTAGGGAAGACTACCCTGGCCGCTGGTTTGGCTAGTGAGTTTTCTCGGGAGGGAAAGAAGGTCTTTGCTATAGATGCCGACCCCGACGCCAACCTCGCTTTAACCCTGGGATTCCCAAACCCCTCCAGAATAAAGCCCTTAATTGAGCTAAAGAAACTAATAGAAGAAAGAACTCATGCTAAGGTTGGCAGCCTAAATCCTTATTTTAAACTAAATCCCAGGGTTGATGATATTCCTGAAAAGTACTTTGTTCATCACCAGGGGATAAACTTGATGGTGATGGGCACCGTAAGAGGAGGGGGATTGGGCTGTACCTGTCCGGAAAACGCTTTTTTAAAAGCCTTATTAAGCCATTTGATACTCGAACGTAAGGAAGTGGTTATCATGGATATGGAAGCAGGAATAGAGCACCTGGGAAGAGGAACAGCCAGAGGAGTGGATCAATTAATCGTAGTGGTAGAGCCGGGAAGGCGAAGCATCCAGACAGCTTGTCGGATTGAGGATCTGGCTAAAGATATAGGAATAGAGAATATCGTGGTAGTAGGAAATAAAATCAGAACCAATTCTGATCGAAAGTTTCTCATTACCAATATGCCCGACTTTCGGTTTTTAGGCTTCATTCCCTATGAGGAAAAAATCGTGGAGGCGGACCTGGCCAATGTTTCACCCTTTGATTTGAACAAGGATATTTTACCCCAGATAAAAAAGATTGTTGAGAAAATGGAGGAAAAGGTTGAATATGGACGAGACTAAAGAGCGCTCAGTAGATCCAGCTACCCAAAAATTACTAAAGAGAGCAAAAGAACAAAATATTGTGACTGTTTGGGATAGATTCGAGGTAATGCGCCCTGGATGTAAGTTTGCTCAACAGGGTATCTGCTGTCGAATCTGCAATATGGGCCCTTGCCGTATTACCAAGAAGGCCGAACAAGGCGTCTGCGGTGCCAATGCTGATACTATTGTGGCTAGAAACCTGGCCAGAATGATTGTTGCGGGAGCTGCCGCTCATTCTGATCACGGCCGCGATGTCGCCCATGCCTTACTTTTAGCCGCTCAGGGGAAGGCAAGTGCCTATAAAATTAAAGATGAGGAAAAACTGGTCGCTTTAGCTGCCGAATACGGGATAAAGGTGGAAGGAAGAAAAAAAGAAGAGATAGCAGAGGATCTGGCAAACAAGGCCTTAAGTGAATTCGGCCAGCAGCACGGCGAGCTTAGAATGGCCCTGAGAGCTCCCAAGAAACGGGTCCAGCTATGGAAAAAACTGGGAATTCTACCCCGAGGTGTGGATAGAGAGATAGTAGAGATGATGCATCGCACTCACATGGGGGTGGGGAATGACTATAGAAACATCCTTACCCATGGCCTGAGGGTTGCTCTCAGCGATGGCTGGGGAGGGTCTATGATAGCTACCGAACTTTCCGATGTTCTCTTTGGGACTCCGGAGCCTCTTACGGCCAGATCAAATCTGGGAGTTCTGGCCGAAGATAAAGTCAATGTAGTGGTACATGGGCATGAGCCTACTCTTTCTGAGGTAGTGGTAGAGGCAAGTCATGACCCTGAACTTCTCGACTTAATTAAACAGAACGGAGCTAAGGGTATCAATATTGCAGGAATCTGTTGTACCTCTAACGAGATTCTTATGCGACATGGCATCCCCGTAGCAGGAAACTTTCTCCAGCAGGAACTGGCCCTCGTTACTGGAGCAGTGGAGGTAATGATGGTGGACGTACAGTGTCTGATGCCGGCCCTAGCCAGCGTGGCTAGCTGTTTTCATACCAAACTCGTTACTACCTCGCCTAAATGTAAGTTTCCCGGAGTGACTCATGTGGAATTTCAAGAAGAAAGAGCCTATGAGACGGCCAAAGAGATCCTTAAGCTGGCAGTCCAGAACTATAAAAATAGGAATAAAAACGGAGTGGAGATACCTAAGGAAAACCAGGGTCTGGTAGCTGGATTTACCGCAGAAAGTGTATTCAATTTCCTGGGAGGGAGATATAGAGCCACTTATCGGCCTCTCAACGATGCTATCATTCAGGGAAGACTAAGGGGAGCGGCTGGTGTGGTGGGCTGCAATAATCCCAACACAAGACATAACTATTCTCATATAGAGATGGCTAAGGAACTGATTAAAAATGATGTACTGGTGGTGGTAACGGGCTGCTCGGCTATTGCCGATGCTGAGGCGGGATTACTTCAGCCAGAGACAGCTTTCAAATATGCGGGTAAGGGGCTTCAGGAGATCTGTGAGGCGGTAGGAATTCCTCCCATTTTGCATGTTGGATCCTGTGTAGATAATAGTCGCATCTTAATTACTCTAACCAATGTAGTGAATGAAGGGGGACTGGGGGAGGATATCAGCGACCTCCCAGTTGCCGGTGCAGCTCCGGAGTGGATGAGCGAGAAAGCTATTTCCATCGGCTTTTATTTTGTAGCCTCCGGAGTCTTTACCGTTTTTGGGACCCCTCATCCTATTCTGGGATCAAAAAACGTCACTGACCTTGTATGTGGTGGTCTGGAGGAGATGGTGGGAGGAAAGTTTGCTTTTGAGTCTGACCCTATAAAAGCTGCTCACCTGATGATTGAGCATATGAATAAAAAACGCAAGGCTTTAAAGCTAAAACCGATGATGTATGAATAAAGATAGATTATTCAGAAAAAAAGAGGTGGGTAAGGGGGTACTTTTTTAAGTATCTGCTTCTCGTGAGGAAAAAACCTAAAAGAACATAAGGGTTGTTGAACTAGAAAAAGATTTTCTAACCAGGAGGAAGGGATATGTCAAAGATAATTGCTTCGGCGGCCATTAGAGGAGCACATAAGTACGTCAAAGAGGCCGAAGAAAAATTAAATAAACTTATCGAGGAAAAAGGACCGGATGAGAAGGTGGCCTTTCCCAACACCGCTTATTACCTTCCCCTTATTTATGCTCTTTTGGGGATGGAGGTTAAGACTCTTCAGGACTTAGGAAGGGCTCTCCAGGAAGCAAGGCGACTCCTGCCTCCAGAACCAACTAAGAAATTGTGGCTGCCCTATCTGGGAAACGCCTTAGATGCAGGAATAGCTACTCTTATTGCTGAAGAAGCTATTGAGGCTTTGAAATACTTAACCGGGGATGAACCGAAGGGAATATGGCTAGGATTTACCGATGATGCTATCCTTCGAACTCAGGGAATCAAACTGGTAGACGGAAGAATGCCTGGATTTGCTGCCTGTGCAGGGGCTCTTCCTACTAATGATGAAGCGGTTCAACTGGCTCGTGCCCTGCAGGAGAAAAGTATTCTCGTCTTTATGGCCTCGAGTTCCAATGGCAGGAGTATGGCTGAACAGTTAGCTGAGGAGGGGATCGAGATGAACTGGGATACTTTCCTTGTCCCCTATGGAAAAGATACCAGTGCGGCGGTCCATGCTCTAAATTTTGCTGCTCGAGCAGCCATGACCTTTGGAGGACTTAAACCGGGGAATTTAGCCCAGGCAAGAGAAATTCTCCTTTATAATAAGGCAAGGGTTCATGCCTTTGTTCTAGCACTGGGTGTCGATCCCGGAGTAGATGGGGATCAGGTGATAACCGATGAAAAATATGCCACCGCCGCCGGAGCTATTAACTTTGGTTTTCCGGTCATCTCAGACGTAGATCTTCCCCAGATTCTGCCAACGGGAATTTGTACTTATGAACACGTAGTCTCCAACATTCCCCGGGAGACAATAGTGAGTAAGTCTATTGAGATTAGGGGTTTAGAGATAAAGGTGACTGAAATTCCCATTCCTGTTCCTTATGGAGCAGGCTTTGAAGGAGAAAGAGTTAGAAAAGAACAGATGCAGGTTGAATTTGGAGGAAAACGCAGCACTGCATTTGAGCTCTTAAGAGGAAAGCCCATGGGGGAGGTAGAGGACGGTAAGATCGAGATCATTGGCCCGGATGTGGATAAAGTCGAGGTGGGTGCAGCTATGCCCCTGGGGATATTGGTCGAGGTTGCCGGCCGAGAATTTCAGGAGGATTTCGAGAGCGTGCTGGAGCGCCGCATCCATGAGTTTATTTCCTGCGCTAATGGGATTTTCCATATGGGACAGAGAGCCATTACCTGGCTTCGCATCAGTAAAGAGGCTTTCCAGAAAGGATTTCGGCTAAGACACTTGGGAGAGATTCTCGTGGCCAAGATCCACGATGAGTACTCGAAAATTGTGGACAAAGTGCAGTTAAGGATTATCACTGATGAGGCTCAGCTAGCAGAACCACTGGAAGAGGCGAGAGCGGTCTATCGAGAGCGTGATGAGAGAATAGGAAAAATGACGGATGAGGATGTAGACACCGTTTATAGCTGTATTTTATGTCAAAGTTATGCGCCAAATCATGTATGCATTGTAACACCTCAAAGATTAGGTCTCTGTGGTGCTTATACCTGGCTTGACTGCAAGGCTTCCTTTCAGCTAAATCCCCATGGACCAAATGAGCCGGTAAAGAAGGGCAAAACCCTGGATTCTGTGAAAGGTCAATGGGAAGGAGTGAATAAGTATCTCAAGGCGAAATCCCATGGAAATCTGGAAAGATTCAATGCCTATTCTATGATAGAGGACCCAATGACGAGCTGCGTTGTAGGAGAAACCGAGCTTATAATTGATGGAAAGCCGGTTAAAATAGAGGATTTTGTCAACTCTCACCGGGGAAGTGAAAATTATACTAAATCTTCAGCTCTAACTCTTAAAGAGGGAAAAGCTGAGCAAGAACCTATAGTAGCTATGCAGCGGTTCCCAGCTCCTGAGACCTTAATTAAACTTCGTACAAAATCAGGAGTTGAATTAATCCTTACCCCTAATCATGAGTTAGTTGTAGATAGATGGGAGAGGTTAGGATGGGTCCGAGCTGATGAAATTGGGATTGGTGACCGCATAATTTCATTATCCCAGCTTGGTTTACCCTCAAATCTTCCTGAAATGGTGAATATTTTACCTGATGATTTCCGAGCGGCCGATCAGGATTTAATTGAGAAGATCAAAACTCAATTAATCTCTAAATATGGTTCTCTACGTAAGGCCTTAAATCATATTCCCATAAAACTGCCCTCAGGTGTGAAATCTATAAAAATGGGAGATTTGAAAACTATAGCCTCGTATTTAGGAGTGGACTGGGAGGTGATTAAGACTCAAATAAAGACTGTAAATACAGCCTCCTCCTTTGTTAAATTACCTGAAAGACTATCTGAGGATATCTTTTATCTTATGGGTTTAATAGCTTCCGATGGCTCAATTACCAGAAGGGGTAAGTATGAGTATCATATTGATTTTATCAATACCGATGAAAGGTTAGGTGAGGTATTTACCTCCATCTATTTGCATAGTTTCCCCGATCGCAACGTAAATGTAATAAAAAGAAAAGAAACGGTATCCAAGATAAGAGGTAGAATCATAAAACCAACTAAACCCTGTTTCCACTACTACCTAAATAACCCTGTTTTGGGATATCTTAGTGAGTACTTTGGAATTTATGCAGGTTCCAATGGTAAGAGGAATCTGGGAAAGATGCTCGATTTACCTAAGGCCCATATCGCGGCTTTCCTGGCTGGACTCTTCGATGGTGATGGGAGTGTTAGATTACGTAGATATCAGGATAAATGGGAGGTCGGTGAAGGATACCTGTGTATTTTCGATAAAGATGGTGCAAGACATCTGCAACTTCTCCTGAGACGCCTGGGGATAGTGGGGAACCTGCGGAAAGATAGACATGTATGGAAAGTTGAGCTTCACGGAGGCAACTTATCCCGATTTGCTTATACCATTCCTTCAAAACATCCTCAAAAAGAGGAGCTTCTCACCAGAGTGCGTCAATTAGCCAATGAGGATAATGCCAGGTTAGACAAAACTCAGAGAGAAGTTCTGCCTTACTATGTGGGGAAAGCTATTGCTGCTCTTCCAGCTAGTAAAAAAGTTCTTTCTCCCAGTACCCTATTTTACTATAAGACGGGACGATCTCGACCGATTATCTCTAATGCCAACAAAGTTCTTAAAGCTAATCTGGGAGTTAATTTACTTGATCCTCCCTCAGAAGAGAAAAAGCACTCCTCTCTTCTTGAAACCCATAATTCTCCAGAAAAACTCCTCTCACTGGGATTACAAGAGAGAGAATTGCAAGGAGAGGAAAGGCACCGATCTATTATTGAAGCGTCTCTCAAAACTGATTACTTCCTGGACATCATTACTAAAGTGGAAAATATCAAAAATAATGGTAAATATAGTTATGTTTACAATTTGACCCTTAAGGATGTGCATGCCTACTTTGTCAATGGGGGTCCTCTGATAAAGAACTGTGGTTGCTTTGAGTGCATTACGGCTGTTCTACCCGAGACCAATGGCGTAATGATTGTCAATCGTGAGTTTACCGAAATGACCCCGGTGGGCATGGCTTTCAGCACCATGGCTGGAACTGTGGGTGGTGGGATACAGACCCCCGGATTTATTGGAATGGGGAAGGTGTACATCACCAGTGAGAAATTCATCTCTGCTGACGGAGGAATTAGAAGGGTTGTCTGGATGCCGCAAGGACTTAAGGAAGAGATAAAAGAAAGGCTCGAGAAGCGCTTGGCTGAAATTGGAGAACCTGAATTGATGGATAAAATCGCTACTGAAAAGGATGCCGTGACCTCTGAGGATCTGGTAAAGTTCTTGCAAGAAAAGCAGCATCCAGCTCTCTCCATGCCACCTATGATGTAATTAAGGAGGAAGGGAAATGGCTTTAACCGGATTAGGAATCTATAAGCATCTACCAAAAACTAACTGTGGGGATTGTAATTTTCCTACCTGTATGGCTTTTGCTATGCAATTAGCGGCCAAGAAAGTTTCTTTAGATCAGTGTCCCCACGTATCTGATGAGGGAAAGGCGGCTCTGGCAGAAGCCTCAGCTCCTCCTATGAAGCTGGTCAAAATTGGCAAGAACAGTCATGAACTACTTATAGGCCAGGAAACTGTTCTTTTCCGACATCAAGAAAAGTTTCACCATCCTACTGGAATTGCTGTCAAAGTTAAAGATGATCTGGCTGAGGAGGAGTTGACTAATCGGATAGAAGCAATTAACAACTTACATTTTGTTCGGGTTGGAGAAGAAATTGGAGTAGATCTGATAGCAGTTGAACACAGCTCCACCTCACCTCAAGGATATGCCCGAGTGGTCAAAAAGGTAAAAGAGATGAGTGATCTTCCTCTTGTTCTTCTTAGTCCCGATCCCAAGATAGCTGAGGCTGGCCTTGAGGTTAGTGCCGAAAGAAGACCTCTTATTTATGCTGCCACCGGGAAAAACTGGCAGCAAATGGCATCATTAGCTAAAAAGCATAGCTCTCCTCTTGCCTTAAAGGGAGAAAGCCTGGAGGAGCTAGCTGATCTTACCCAGCAAATCAAAAAACTGGGGGTGGACGATCTTGTCCTCAGTGTTGATGGCCCTCGAGTGGCCGACACTCTCCAGGATCTCACTCGAATCAGGCGGTTAACTTTAAGCAAGACATTTCGTCCCCTGGGATATCCAACTATTGCTTTTGTTACGGGAAAAGATCCTTTCCAGCAGGTGGGTCAGGCGGCTACCTATATCTGTAAGTATGGCAGCATCGTAGTAATGGAAGGGACAGAGCCCTGGAAGATTCTTCCCTTATTAACTATAAGGCAGAACATATATACTGATCCCCAGGTTCCTAATGCAGTAGAAGCCAAACTTTACGAGATCGGGGAGGTAACTTCTCACTCTCCGGTACTGGTTACCACCAATTTTTCTCTTACCTACTTTACGGTAGAAGGAGAAGTAGAAAACAGTAAGATACCGACTTATATTTCCGTGGTGGAGACAGAAGGTTTGGGCGTACTCAATGCCTATGCCGGAGACAAGTGGTCAGCAGAGAAGATTGGCAAGACCCTGGAGGAACAAAAAATTAAGGAGAGAATCAACCATAACTCAGTAATTATACCCGGGCTGGTGGCTGTCTTTAGAGCTGAGTTAGAAGAGGATTTTGGCTGGAAGGTTTTAGTTGGTCCTGAGGAAGCAGCAAGAATTCCTAGCTTTCTCAAAAACGAATGGAAGGTAACTTCTTAAAGGAGGATTTAAGATGTTGATCCCTGAAGTGAGGCAAAAGTGGGCTAATCCCATTAACACTATTACTATAGGGGCTACCCCGGAGGAAGGAGGAACAAGAACTCGTACCGTAACTGTGGGAGGTTCTACTACCTTACCTTTCCTCCATTTTGAAGGAAAGATTCCTCATCGTCCAGCCCTCGCCATGGAAGTTCAGGATATTACTCCTAAAGATTGGCCAGAGATTTTAGGTGAGCATTTTTCGGATGTATGGGATGACCCGGGGAGATGGGCAAAAAAGTGTGTAGACCAATTGGGAGCTGACCTGGTTTGTCTCAGGCTGGCCGGATGCGATCCAGACGGCGAGAACAAGAGCCCAGATGAGGCGGCTGTCGCAGTAAAATCGGTTTTAGAGGCGGTAGGAGTTCCTCTCATTGTATGGGGCTGTGGGGACAATGACAAAGATAACGAAGTTCTTCCCCAATGTAGTGAGATTTCAGCGGGGGAGAGATCTCTTTTCGGCTCGATTACTGAAGATAACTACAAAACACTGGTGGCCCTTTGTAAAGCTGATGGTCATAAACTAATTGCCGAGTCTCCAGTGGATATCAATATCGCAAAACAGGTAAATGTTCTGGCTACCGACTTGGGACTGGATCCAAAGGATATTGTTATTTATCCTACCTCCGGTGCCCTGGGATATGGAATGGAATATGTCTATTCCATTATGGAAAGAGGCAGAATAGCTGGACTCGATGGAGATACCATGTGGGCCATGCCCATTCTCTGCGATATTGGAAAAGAGGTCTGGAAGGTTAAAGAAGCTGTAAGTGATGAAATTGCAGAATGGGGAGATCAATCTCAAAGAGGCCCTCTCTGGGAGGCAACTACGGCCTATGTTTATCTTCTGGCAGGGGCCGATATACTGATAATGCGCCATCCTAAGGCGGTGAGTGAAGTTAAAAAATATCTGGAAAAACTGATAGAATCAAAATGAAGAAAGGAGGAAAATCGGGATGATCTTCATTGGTGAGCGAATCAACGGCGGATTCAAAGATATAGTCAAGGCTATAAAAGAAAAGGATAAGGATATTATTAAAAAATGGGCCATTCGGCAAACCCGGGCAGGAGCAGATTACATTGACGTCAACATAGGAGCAGTTTCCAATAAAGTGAAGGACTATATCTGGATGATAGAAACTGTCCAGGAGACAGTGCCCACTCCCATTTCTATAGATACTAACAAATTGGAGTTCGTTAAGGAAGCGCTAAAACTGTGTCAGAAGACTCCTCTCATCAATTCTACCACGGCCCACGATGAAAAATTAGACCAACTTGTTCCCTTGGCGGCCGAGCACGAAGT
The DNA here is from genome assembly GCA_005223085.1 of Candidatus Aerophobetes bacterium Ae_b3b. Classification (GTDB taxonomy): domain Bacteria; phylum Aerophobota; class Aerophobia; order Aerophobales; family AE-B3A; genus AE-B3B. The sequence continues at coordinate 25,696 of NJBP01000014.1, forward strand.
CGGCTTGATTGGAGTTTGTATGGATGAGAAGGGCAGCCCTCAGGACGTAAATAGAAGGGTAGAACTAGCGGCAAAGATCTTTACCCATGCCGTAGAGAAAGGCTTACCACCGGAAAGACTCTTCTTGGATCCAGTAATTATGCCTCTGAAGTTTCTTCAACCTCAGGCCGCTAATGTTCTCGAGGCTATTCGTCAGTTTAAACTCCTTTCTGACCCACCGCCCCATATAGGAGTGGGACTTAGTAATATTTCCTCTCAGACTATAGAATCAAGATTAATCAATAGAACTTTCCTGGTAATGGCTATAGAAGCAGGATTAGATGCAGCTATCTGTGATGTCACCGACACCGAACTAGTCAATGCTGCCATTACTGCAGAATTAATAAAGGGTGAGCATATCTATTCCGATTCATTTATAAAGGCCTATCAGGCAGCCAAAAAACCAGGGGTTGGTGACTAGTGGTGGGTCTGCCACTTTTCGGCTCCGTCCGCTTGATTATCTATAGGAAAGAAGACTCTCCGAATGGACTTAGAGTTTTGTCTTTTCTCCCCCTTCATTACCAGCCGGATGTTTTTTTCATCAGCGGTTCTCCATGAGATTGCCACGGTTGTTCTCAACAACCTCGCAATGACAGCGACGGAGGGGAAAAGTCCAGATTCTCTTGACAGTATTGACAAATTCACGTAAAATAAAGATACAAAGCCTTTTAGCTACAATGGCCGTTAAAAAGACCAAGAATTTGTCTGGAAAATCCTGAGAAGGGAGTAAAATTTGGTCGGATAAGGATTCAGGAGGTGATGAAAAAAATAATGGTAAAAAATAAGAATATGAAGGCGGTAATTCTAGCAGCCGGTGAAGGGACGAGAATCAAATTAAAGATCCCCAAGCCTCTGGTGATAATAAATGGTCTCTCACTCCTGGAAAGGACGATTCTCACCTTTGCTGACTTGAATGTACAGGAACTGGTGATAGTAGTTGGGTATCAGGCTGACAAAATCAAGGGACACGTAGCCAACATGCCCATTATTCAAGACTATAAGATTACCTGGGTAGAAAACAGAGAGTTTCATCGAGGCAATGGACTTTCCGTTCTCTTAACTCAAGATTATGTGGGAGATCGTTTTCTCTTAAGCATGGTCGATCATATCTATGACTCCAATCTATTCTTCAATCTGTTATTCTGTTCAGGGGATCTGGTCTGTGTAATTGATTCTCAGCCAAGGTTTGCTGATCTTGGAGATGCTACTAAGGTGTTGGTTCAGGATGGTAAGATTCAAAAGATAGGCAAAGGTTTAGCTGAGTTTAATGGTTTGGACTGTGGAATGTTTTTGTGTTCAAGAAAGATATTTCCCATTTTGGAGGAGACAATCGGGGAGGGGAAGGAGGAATGGGATGACGCCAAGGAGAAATTTGCCGAGAGATTTAAGCTAGATTTCTTTGATATCCACGGTGCACTTTGGCTGGATGTAGATACACCGGAAGATGCGGCAAAGGCAAGAAAGCTTCTCAGCAAAAGGGAATGAAGGCGATAATCATTGCTGCAGGAAAGGGATTAGAATCTAAAGATACCCCTCCCAAAATTCTCCCTAAGTTGTGCGGTGGTTCCCTATTAAAAAGAGATTTCTATCTTCTCAGGACGGTGGGGATCAGGGATGTTATTGTTCTGGGGGAGAGCCATATCCCTGAGATAGAAAAAGAGATAAGAAATGGAAGAAAATTGGGGATGAGGCTAGATTTCGTAAGGAAAGAAGGATGGTCTCAGGCTCTCTTCTCTCTGTCCCAAGGGATGGAGTCCGATCTCTTCCTTCTCATTGACGGCGACTGTGTCTTCGAAATTGGCCTTCTCAGGATTCTTTTAGACTATAAGAAAGTTGCCCTTTGCTGCGATAGTCAGTCGGATGAAAACAGCGGCGGCGGGTCTCCCAGAATTCTCTGTGAGGACGGACAAATCCAGAGGATCGGAAAAGATTTAAAAAGTTGGAACAAAATTTATACCGGAGTAGCTCTCTGTAACCGCAGAATTCTCTCTCTGTTAGAGGACCAGGGTGTAAACCTCACTGATTGGCCAGTCTCTCTTGATCGGGTGCTCTCTCAGCAGGATGTGAGCTGCCTCGATTTATCCGAAGCCGCCTCTTATGATTCAGAACTGCGTCGGAAGATTAAACCTTTCTGGGGGAAAATAAACTCCGCGCAGGATTTAAAGGAGGCGAAGAAAAGACTTGTCACGGGAACCCAGAAAAGAACCCTTGACGTGATGGCCTGGTATGTCCACCGGCCTATTGAGAACAGAATTACCTACTATCTTTCGGAACTTCCCTTAACACCCAATCAACTGACCATATTTACCAATATCCTTGCCTTTTTTATAACATTTCTCTTCTTTAAAGGATATCTTCTCGTTGCTTCCCTTCTTATTTTTGTAGTGAACATCATGGATGGCCTCGATGGAAAACAAGCACGGGCAAAGGGTCTATTTACCCACGTCGGCAATCTTGAACACTCACTCGATACCCTTTATGAGCAGTCCTGGTATATAGCTTTCTCCTGGGCCATTTTTACCATCAGCCGATCCTTGGTACCACTACAGCTCTGCCTGGCAATAATCCTCTTTGATAGCTTCAATCGCCATTGTAGCATGCAATTTCGAGCTGTTATGGGGGTTCCCCTGGCAGATTATAGTCCATTCGATCGAGCATTCAGACGTTTTGATGGAAGAAGAAATATTTATACCGTTTATATACTGGTGGGAATACTCATTGGCCAGCCTATCTATTCATTATTGGCTATGTTGATCCACGCCATCGTCACCGGTCTGGTCTACTTCTTAAGATCGGCCAGACACATGCATGCTGCCGATATGGACCGCTAGTCCAAATTTGGATGCTTCTTTCTTTTTAGTTGACAAAAAATAGTGGTTATGTTATAAATTACACCCTAGGAAAATTTCTCTTTCATTTTTAGGGAGGAAGGAATGATTAGAACGGAGAACTTGACCAAAGAATATGACGGATTCAAGGCAGTTGATAATCTCAACCTTGACGTAAAGGAAGGTGAGATTTACGGCTTCTTAGGCCCTAACGGAGCGGGCAAAACTACCACTATTTTAATGCTTTTAGGCATCTTAAGACCAACCCGCGGCAGGATTTACCTTCTTGAGGAAGAGCTAACTAAGAACTTTCTCTCCCTTAAAAGGAGAATTGGAGTAGTTTCGGAAAAACAGTACCTTTATAAGGAGATGGCGGCCGGAGAGTATCTTGATTTCTTTGCCGATCTTTATGGAGTAAAAGATAAAAAGAAAAAAATAGATCAGCTTCTGAAGTCAGTGGGCCTACTTGAGGTAAAAAATAGAAAATTGGGAGCTTTTTCTCGGGGTATGCAGCAAAAGATCGGCTTTGCCAGGGCCCTCCTGCCTGATCCGGAGCTTCTCCTTCTTGACGAACCGGTGTCTGGACTTGATCCTACGGGAATAAAGCAGATTAGGAACCTCATTGAAAAAGAAAATAAAAAGGGCAGGACCATATTTATTTCCTCTCACTTATTATCCGAGGTAGAAAAACTCTGTAGGGAGGTGGCCATTATAAATGAGGGAAAGCTTTTGGCTGAAGATACTATGGAAAATTTGAGAAAGAAACTGTCCAAAACTGTGGAACTCGAAATAGAACTCTCTCAGGCGAAAGAAGAAATTACGAAAGCTCTCTCTTCTTTTGATTTTATCCAGGCCATAAAACAACGAGAGAATCTCTTAACCTTAAGGGTAAAATCAGATCAGGACTATCGAGCCCCAATCTCGGAGACTATCTCCCGCCAGGGGGGGATTGTTCTGGGTATCAAGGTCAAAGAGATGAGCCTGGAAGAAGCTTTCATTACCATCACCCAGAAGAACATCTCCTTACTTGCTCCCCTGGAGGAGGTGACTAAATGAAGAAATCCATCCTCTACCTGATAGTAGGCCTCATAGCCCTGGTGGTTTTGGTTGTTGGCTTTAACCTGAGGAGCGAAAAATACGGTACAGTGAAAGGAAAGATAGTGGATGCCCTAAGCGAAGATCCCGTATGGGAAGTAAATATTGTTCTTGATGGCAAATCTACCACCAAGTACATGGGCAAAACTTACCGTTTTACCGGGATCAAACCTGGATCCCACACCTTTAAAGCCACAGCTCCCAATTACTATAGCTTCAGCAAAGAAATCAAAGTGAAAAAGGGAGAGAATATTCTGGATGTTTCCCTGAAAGGGGAAAAGATTCCCGATCTGCAAGGTATTATTGTCTTTACCGAATCCCAGGAAAAAGGGATCCAGCTGGAGATAAGATTTACCGATAGCAAGGGAGAAGGGATAACAAAATTTCCCCGTCTTTCTTTGAATTTGGAGGGAAAGCTATACCTGAGGCTGGGTGACGAGGAGAACTATACCCGTGGGAAAGAGTTGTTCAGTGGTCCCATAGAGCTTTTCTGGGACTCGCAAGCTTTTCTAGCTAAAAACAAGGGTATAGTCCCTTGGGAAAAGATCGGCGAGCATCTCGAAATTGAAAAATACGGTATTCTTGATGTCGTTTTTCATACACCTCAGGGGGACTTCGAGGATACAGTTGATGATGTAAAGCTTTACCAGGAGGAATAGAGTGAGCAAAGAGAAAGGTTTCTTATCAACTAAGACGATTAAGGTTCTGACCCGAAGAGATCTTGGTTCCGCCTTACACGGATGGGGGATCTATGCAGTAACTGTTATCTCCTTCTTACTTTCTTCTTTTTTTCTGGGAAGATATCTGGGAGGTATCAGGGAAAATAATATTCGGATTTCTCCTGACCCCTTAAGTGGCTTCTTTTTCTTTCCTTCCGTGATCATAATATCTTTCTATTTAACCGTACTTTCCTCGGTTTCCGTGTCTCGGGAAAGGGATCAGGGAACTCTGGAAATTCTATTTTATGGGCCTGTCAACTCCTCAGCTTTCATTTTTTCAAAGTATCTTAAGGAGATGCTAACCTACCTCATCATTGTGGTCTTCTTTTTCGCCTATTTCTGGGGAGTCTCTGGCTTAACCAACCTCGGTTTTTCCCTTGGTTTGGTCAAAGCTATTTTTCTCTCCATTTTTCTGGTGTCCTGCTGGATAAGCTTTGGCTTATTTATATCTTCTCTCACCAGTAGAGTGAGAAATTCTATTCTCTGGGTGGTGGGAGTATTCGGGGCTCTCTGGGCCCTCTATTTTGGACAGGGACTACTGCTCAGTCTCTCCACTGAGGAGATGCCTGCTTTCCTCTCCTACATGGGGGGAGCTGTTTCCGTTATCTATCAAGCAGTATGGTGGATCTCTCCCCTGTCTTATCTAAGCCGGGGAATGGATGCGGTTAACGTGGGAAGCCTTTGGCTCTATGGAATGAGTATACTTTACTCTATAATTTATTCGGTCGTCTTGATAATTCTTTCCATATTCATCCTTAAGAGGAAGGGGGTAAGGGGATGAGAAAAATCGTTATTTTTTGGGGAGTGTTTTTCGGTCTTCTGCTTTACCTGCAGGCCACCTCTATGGCTCAAACTCCAATAATGAGCGAACAACTCGTTTACAGCTTAAATGTTTATAACGGAAAAGGGTACGGAGGTGCTTTCACTCCTCAGACAGAGGACACTATCTATCTTATGGCTGACAAAAATAGTGCCATTTTTGCTCGCACAACTTTAGTTTATTTCTGGCCTATTACGGCAAAATTTATGGCCGGGTTCCAGACCTTAAATGAAGAGGTAGTGGGTACTTTAGAGATTCTGAAGGGGGGAAAACTCCTCAAATCCTTGAAACCACAGGATAATTCACTCTATTATCCTGAAGGCTATTGGGGAGAGACCAGCGTACTTTCCATAGATGAAGAGGCTCGTACCTACTATGAGAAGTATAAGAAAGCTGTCGATGAATATTACCAGAAAATCAGTGAGTTTTATAAGGCCCGAATTGAACACCGCAAAAAGATGGATGAGTTTCTTGAAGAGATAAAGAAGAGAAGAGAGGCGGGAGAAGAATTTACCAGCGAGGAAATAGAAAAAAGCATTCCTAGAGAGCCCAAGCCACCTGAGGGACCCAAATTCTATACCACTGAACCTCGCCAAGACTATATCATTAACCTACCGGTGGGCACCTACCGCATAAGGATAAGAGCAGAAGATGGGACCATAATTCAGGACAGCCAGAAGAATCTGGTGGTCTTCACCTCCAGAAGAACAGGAGGAACCGGCTATGAAATAATACCGGGAAATAGATGGACCATGAGAGAGCCCTGCGATGATCCGGCAAGGATAATTTATGCCGCTGGAAAGAATGCTCTTTACTTTAACCCCTTCACTCAGGACGAGTATAATGAGCTTTACTACAACAAACTGGAGGATCCTCAGAATCCGGGAAGGGTGGAGAGGTGGAGATGGGTTCATATTACTCCCATTAAGGATGTAACTCTTCTCTTTCTGAAAGGTAAGGAGGTGCTTCAGAGGGTGAAGAGACTTCCTTATTCGGTAAAACAGGTACCCGGTGCCACCCTGGGATATGACATTATTGAATATGACCAAGAAAAGCAACCTTATGAAAAGCCAACCTTCGAAGGATATAAACTTGATCTATCCCCAACGCTAGAAAACACAGGTTATCAGATTAACTTAGAGAAAAAGACGGGGGGATTTTTTAAAGGGGGAAAAAGAGAAGTAAGACTGGTGAGAAAAGAAAACTCCCGATTATTATACGCCCTTTCTATTTTTCCTCTAGTTATTGGAGTGGTAGTCTTTCTGAAGAGAAGAAAGAGATTAGTTCCCTGACCATATTTTAGTGACTTTCCATTCCTCCATTTATATTTATAGCTTGACCAGTTATATAGTCAGCATCTTCCGATGCTAAAAAAGCAACCACTCCGGCTATGTCTTCCGGCTTAGCCAGTCTACCCAAGGGAATAGTTGATTGGAGTGAACCCCCAAAACTGGACAGAATGACTTAGAGTTGTCAGAGTATTTGACAGGGCCAGTAAATCCCAAAAGGGATTGAAAGGAGCCTTATAAAAATGAAGAAGGCAAGAACGTTTACCAGCCAGTTCAAGCGGGAAGTTATAGAGGAACTACTTAGTGAAATCACCGGGCCTGCCCAGTTGTGCAGGAGATACAATCTCTCCTCAGGTCTTTTATATCATTGGAAGAAGCAGTATGTAAGGGGTAGGTTCAATAACGAGCCCACTCAGGAAGCGGCTATGCTCGATAGGATCAATGCTCTTGAGAAGGTGGTGGGCAGGCTCACCTTAGAAATGAGTTTTTAAAAAAAAGCGCTACAGAATACTCTCAAGGAGCAAGAAAGAAAAGAGAGTTCATTACCACTTTTCAATCCCTTGTCAAAAGTATCGGGAGGGGGTATGAGTTCATGAGAATTGCTCGAAGTACCTTTTATTATGAGCCTGAGGAAAAATCTTTATATGAGCTTAAAGTAAAGGCAGATCTTAAAGGTGAAATCGAGAAAATCTGCTTGGAATTTCCCGGATATGGATACCGGAGAGTTACCAAAGAGCTTAAGCGAAGGGGCTGGATGGTGAACCACAAGAGAGTGCTTAAGATAATGCGGAAAAATGATCTTCTCTGTCGGCAAAGAAAACGTGGGGTGAGGACTACCAACAGCGATCACTCTCATCCGGTATTTCCTGATCTCATCAAGGATTTGGTTATCAAAGGTATAAATCAGGCCTGGGTAGCTGATATCATCTACATCCGTATCTTAACTGCCTTTGTCTATCTGGCCGTTATTCTGGATCTTCACTCCCGAAAGGTTATTGGATATAGTCTATCAAAAGATATCGATACGGGACTTACCTTGACAGCTTTACGGATGGCGATAAAGAGGAGAAAACCATCCCCAGGATGCATTCACCATTCGGATCAAGGGGTTCAGTCCACTTTGCACTTGAGTCAATAAAAGTAGAAAAGTTAGTGGTGTCATATAAAAGACACTCCAGGCGAATGTGAAATTTATCATCTCCTTGCCTTGGAGTATACAGAGCTTTTTATCCAATTTTATTCCTCATTTGGAAAAAACTCTTCCCTTTAAGACAATTCTTGCTGAGGGGACCCTTTTTTCCTAGAAAATCTATGAGAAAGAGCGAAGACTTAAACCACCTTTCTATTTGTAGAACTCCAGTATATTTCCCTCTGGGTCAGTAAAGAAAGCGACTGTACAGGTCCCACAATCTATTGGCTGAATGTCGAAAACAACTCCCTTTGCCTCTAGCTCCCTCACCGTCTTATCAACATCATCCACTTCAAAGGCAATATGGGCCAGCCCTGGTGTCTCCCGGGTTGCCATTTTTCCTTGTTCTTCAGTAAAGGGTTCATAATCGAGCAATTCAATGACAGTGTTGCCGGCATCAAGAAAAACTGCTTTTTTTTCGATCTTCAAATTCCCCAGAATACGTCCTGGCTCGTTGTTATCTTCCTTTATGAAGCTCATACCCAGCGTATCCCGGTAAAATTTCACCATCTTCTCCATATCCTGCACCACTATTCCTATATGTATTACGCTGCTGATCATGCCTGCCTCCTGGTTTTCGTAACTGCAATTCCGCAGTATATTTTTAGCCTTACGCGAGATGGAATTTCCTCTCTGTCCGAGTAAAAACAGTGTCAAATATCTTAAGGGCTCTGTCTACCTGTTCTCGGGAGATACCCAGCGGGGGAATGAGAGAAAATCTGTTTCCAAAATAGCCGCTGTGTTGGACACCCCTTTTGCAATATCCATAAAAGGAGCCTGGCTGTTCTGGAAGAAGTATTCCAGAAATTTAAGGACGCTTGTTGAACATGACTACCCCTGCTGGCAGAGCCTTCAGTCCTTGAGAAAACATCTTCTCAGATCTCTTAATGCTAAAATTTGCCGTTTCATCCTTCCATTTGAATAGGTTCTCTAAGGCTCAACGGAATTCCATCCCACCGGTGACATTTATGGACTGACCGGTCAGATAATCTGCATCCGCAGAGGCCAAAAAGACAACGACTCTAGCCACATCCTCCGGTGTACCCATTCTTCGCAGGGGAATGGTAGCAAGAGCTTCATCTTTCAGTTCTTCCAAGGACATTCCTCTTACTTTTCGGTCCCATTCCCACTCCCATCTTTGCATATCAGTTTCAATGATACCCGGAGCGACAGAATTGACATTTATCCCGTACGGAGCGAGTTCCAAGGCCAGGGTCTGGCTAAAGACCATCACGGCGGCTTTGGAGGCACAGTAGTGTGCGTACCGGGGAACACCTACCTTTCCCAGGCGAGAGGAGACATTTATGATCTTACCACTCTTTTGTTTAATCATCTGTTTGGCTACCGCCCGGCAGCATAAGAATACCCCTTTAGCGTTGACCTCCATAATCTTATCCCATTCCTTTTCCTGAAGATCCACTACTGGTGCGATAGAGATGATACCGGCATTACTAACCAGAATGTCTATACGTTTGAACTCATCAAGAGTTGCTTTTACTAGATTGTGAATTTCCTCACTTTGACTGACATCTGTTCTCACAAATAAGCACTCACTGCCTTGCTTCTTAATGTCATCCATAACCTCCCTTGCCTTGGTTTCATTCCTAGCAGCAATAATAACCTTCGCCCCCTCCTGGGCAAAGGCTAGGCTAATAGCTCTTCCTATTCCTCTGTTACCTCCTGTTACGATGACAATCTTGTTTCTTAACGTCACCTTACTCTCCCTCGGACCAGAATTTTGACTCGGTTCATTCTTCCCTTCTCCTTGGAAAGCCTTCTTTTATTTCCCAGCTAATGGCCATATTTATTCTCTCACCTCCCTCTGGCCTTATTTTTAGCTCTTTTCTTGCTAAAGATCTAACTTCATTACTAATTATTAACACATTTTTTTTATCAAGAGGCTGACTCATTTTCTTTTGAATACCTGATGAGCCGTAGGAACCATCTCCAGTTAAGGATTTTGTCTTTATACCAAACTCCTCTTTGGCCTCATCGATGAGTGGCTCTGCCATATCTTGATCGGGGAAATTTGCTGCTGCATCATTATTGGTGACAATATCTGAGGATGCATCTTTGGTAATGTGAGTTTTGTATCCGTTAAATTTGCCAGCGCCTGATTTTCTGCCATAACGCATTTCAGGATCAGTAGTGGAGATAACACGATCTTTGGCAACTCCCTTTCTTATCCTGGGTTCACCTCTTTTATCTTCTTCTATATCCTGGGAAACTATTTTAGCTAAGAGGTTAGCAGCATTTTTTAGCTTAGCATCTATATCCTCTTTGCTGGTATCAACATGTTGTAAAACTTTCCTTACATCAGAGACTAAAAGGAAAAGAAGCTCCTGGCGCTCTTTCTTATCTTTCCAGCTAATCTTTGGTTTGGGATCACCTTTGCCGTTTGCTTTTAGAGAAAGATTTATCTTGGACTTTGTCTTTTTATCCATACAGGAAAGAATTTTTCGTATACCGTCTCGTAAAAGCTCGTAAGTGTCCTTCACTGCTCCAGCTCCAAGCATGGGGGTGGGAGTCTATGAGTTGATCTACTTCCTTTTTTAAAAGACCTGTTTCTCTTGCAAGTTCGAGGGTCTTTTTAAAGATCATCTTCTCTTTTTTATTTACAAGGAGACAAGTTAAGAAATAGACCAAGAGGGAGCGATCAAAACCCTCATAGTCGATGGGGATACATTTAAGGCGTACTTCCATGCTATGTTCAACCATAGCATTTCAAGGACTTGTCTATCTTCTTTTCCCAACAATTTTGTCTCCTTATCATGGTATTTTTGGCTTAAGAGATCATTTTATTATACCACAGAAAGGATTCTGTAAAATATTATTTGAGAAAGAGCAGGGTTCGGATAAAAATATGAAAAAATTGGGACTTTTTCACCAGTCTCCTAGTTTGTTGTTGCTCTTCAGTGATCAATGCTCTTTTTCTCTTCGATAGTACCTTACCTTATTTTCGTTCTTAAAAGGGCTACAAAAAAATACAAAGATGCTCCTTAAACATGTTCTCGCCAGGTAAATTTTGGTTCATATCCAAGGTCTTTTTGTGCTTTTGTTATATCAAACAATGCCTTTTTCTTATCTAACAAAAATCCTTCTTCGTTTAAGATCATCTTAACGTCGGGGTAATAGCGTTTGATTAGTTCCAATGAGTCTACTTGTGAAAATATATCTCTAGCACCAATATTGTATATGCCATAGCCCAGGTCATAATCTCCCAGTTTCTCCAAGGACAACCGAAAAGCTTGAGCTGCATCTCTTGCATCTACATAGGCCCAAATAGAGTCCTTGAATTGCACTCTGTCAGGCAACATGTAGAACTCAGGGTTCTCAACCTCACTCACCCAATGCTCAGCTTCTTGGGACCCAGGATATAGAATTGTAGCCAGACGCAGACAGATAATCAGTGTCCCATATCGTCTGCTATACCCATAACAGAGTTTTTCGCCAATCATCTTACTCATACCATAACTGTCATCAGGCTTGCATGGATGTTTTTCGTCAAGAGGAAAATAGTCGGGCGTAAAGGGCTTACTCCAAAATTCAAATCCGTAAGCGTCAATACTGCTGGCAGCTACTATTTTCTTGGTATTACTCTGTGCAGCTGCCTCCAAAAGGTTGAAAGTTCCCGTTACATTCGTCTGCCATATTTTGTGAACTTCTCCTGTATCAATAGGAATAGCTGCGAGATGGATAACAGCTTGGGTATCTTCTAAGGCTCTCTTGACATCTTCAAAATGCGCCAGGTTTGCCTCAATGAATTGATGCTGGTTGTCCTTTGGCTTAACTAAATCAAGAATTGTTATATCATGATCCTTCTTCAACTCTTCAACCACGTACTTACCTAACTGTCCCCCCCCACCGGTGACAAGTACTTTCACTTCGTTTGCCTCCATTTATATTATGGTACAATAGAACCGCAGGCCTTATTTTGCGGTACTCCAAAGAGGATGCTGTTATTCCTGATGCCAAATAGCACAAGAAAACGGGCTAGAGTTTCCGTGGTCCAATAACCACCTTTGTTACCTCTCTATCATCAATCTTTTTGTTAACCATAGCCTCCTTGAGTCTCTCCAGAGGTAATACATGAGAAATCAGTTTGGAAAAAGGAATCTCGTTTTTTTCTAGGATGGGAAGTGCTTGAACAAAGTGTTTTTTTTCATTGTCAAAGACCCCCTCAATGGTTATATTCTTGCACAGAATATCAAGAGCGGGGTTAATTTCCACAACGCCCGCATTTGCTACAGTCCCGACTTCACAGAAAATGCCACTATCCCGTAGGTGTTGCAATCCTTCCGAGACAGCCGAAAGTGCACCGGAACATTCAAATACTACATCTGCTCCATATCCGGTAAAGGAATTTTCCTTCGTAATCTTAACTCTTTCCTCTTTCTCAGGAATCTCTTCTATGTTTATACTCAAATCGGCTCCCAATTCTCTAGCTACCCTCAATCTTTCTTTCCTGCTTCTCCCTATCACGATTGTTTGTGTTGCTCCTGCTAGCTTGGCATAAACGAGTGTAAGTAAGCCAAGCGCTCCTGAGCCCAGCACAACCACGGTATCGCCTGGTTTAATGTGCGCTCTATTCACGGCGTGCACAGCCATAGCTGCTGGTTCTGCTAGCACTGCTACTTTAGCGGGTGCATTGGTTTTGAAGAACGCTGTGCTTGGATCGTGAAGATACAAATACTCTGCATACCCTCCTGTGAAATAAGGCTCTTTGTCAGGATCAGGAAAAAATCCGTACTGAACTGCATTAGGACATTTAGTGGGTGTTTTTGCAACGCTACAGAAATAACATCTTCCACAATGAACGGCTGGCAAAAGGGCAACTCTATCCCTTGTTTCAACAGGTCTACCTAAGAAATCAGTTTCTACTCCTCTTCCCAGAGCAATAATCCTACCAGTAATCTCGTGTCCTAGAATTAAGGGAAAGGGGATCTCAGGAACATACCCATGATAAATATGTATGTCGGTTCCGCACACTCCGCATAGTTCTATCTGCAATAGCACGGTCCCCGGGGCCGGATCTGGCACAGGGTACTCCCTTATTTCAAAGTTTCCTTTGGGTTTGTCTAAAAT
>NJBP01000015.1 GCA_005223085.1 Candidatus Aerophobetes bacterium Ae_b3b
GTGTTTTGGGTAGAACTGGATGCGGTGAGGAGATGAGGCTAATGTGGCAGGGTCTTACCTGCTGGCCAGGTGGGTTAATATTTTTTCATGCTGTGCGCAGAAATCGTTTTTGCTGGTAAGTTGAGCCTGGATGAGGTCTTCCTGCCAGTGGGCATTGTAGAGGCGGCAGTTTTTGTTCTTACAGAAAGGATTGCCGGTGAGATGAAAGAATAAGGCTTGCATCACATATCCTTTCATAACCTCGGTTAAGCGGGGATCATTATAATCAATGAACTTTCCTTTGAACTCCTCTTTTAAAGTGAGGAGACTGGCTCCTAGTTGTTGTTTTAGATAGAAATCCCTGGGTTTGGCTGGTGCCTCAACCACTCCAGTGGTGGAAATGAGAGAAGGAAAACCATAAACACTCACCCGGGCGTGATAGCGATGATCATCCTCACTCCAGGTGCCAAAAAGCTGATTGGTGAAAACGATGTGGCAATGATCGAGGCTAAGTTCGGCCTCAGGGATTAGCCGGGAAAGGAGAGCCAGGAGTTCTAAGCCATCATACAAGATTCCAAAAGATTTAACTTTCCCGTAAAGAAGTTTTCTTCTTTCATATTCAACTTCCCCTTCAAGAGGCTCAGCAAAACTCTTATTTCTATTTACCTGGCGGACCTTTATGGCAGCAGTTTTTCGAGCTAGCTCATCCGCCGTAGTCTCTTTCTTTTCGCGTGGTACACGAGAAAAGTAGTAGGAGAAAAAATCTTCCCTTAGCTCGATTTTGACCTGCTTGAGCCAGCTTTCAAGATACCCCGCTATTTCCTCAAGATTTAGGCTCTCCGTTCCTGCCCCATGGTAGAGATAAATAAAAGAGGGAAGATGGACCGTGGAGGAGAACATTTCTCACTCTAACTTACTCAAGACGGTCTCGGCTCCTCTTTTTCCGGAAAGAAGCATTGCTCCAAAAGTAGGACCCATTCGGGGAAGCCCATAGGTGGTAGAGACAGCCATTCCTACTACCACCAGGCCCGGATGAGCCTCACCGGTATGCTCGATTATTAAGTCCTCGGACTGTTCCACCCACATGGCTCCAAATCCTGATGTTTTCGCTAGACCCCTTTCTTCCAATTTTTTTACCACACAGGCATCGTGGCCTGTGGCATCCACTACCATTTTGGTCTCCAGGGCCACCGGGTCAACACAGCTAATCTGACGAGGTAGGGCCTGTACAGGAGTCCAGTTGACCACTACCCCAGCCACTCGATTGTTCTCTCTTAAAACTACATCATCAAAAATTGTCATATTAGCGAACTTCACCCCGGCATCACAGGCAGCAGCGATGAGCTTGGAACAGGCATGGGGTCCGTCTGCTACATATAATCCCTGGCTAACTTCATCAAAGGGTACCCCTAGCTCCGAGAGAATCTCTTGAGCAGGCCCTCTCACCGTTACTTTGTTCATCAAATATCCGCCAAGCCAGAATCCACCTCCGAGGTAATTGTTTCTTTCCACGATAAGCACCTTTTTTCCTTCTTTGGCAACCCCGGCTCCCAACATTAGACCACTCGGTCCGCCACCTACGATGAGACAATCACTTTCCACATATTCATGGAACTGTTTAGTAAACTCATCCACAATAGCCCTGGTTATTTCTGTCTCTCCCACCGGGGCAAAGATCTTTTTTTTCGCCGGCATACATGGCCTCCTTTTTTAAAATAAAATCTCCACTGCCTTATAAGGACAGGCAGGAATGCATGCTCCACAGACGATGCACCTGTCTTTATCAAGAGATATCTCCATCCTTTCCCGATCGACTACGATGGCTTCGGTGGGACAAAGGGGGACACAGACGGTACAGTGGGTGCATCTATCCTCAAGCCATCTTACATCCTTAGCCAGAGGCTGAATAGCAACTCCTATCTTTTTCAGATAGTTTAATCCTTTATCAAGAGCCTCTTTTTCACCGCTTATCTCCATTATCAGTCGTCCTTCCTCTTCCCGACTGATTCTGGCTCTCAAGATATTTACCACCAGATCATAATCTTTTATCAATCGATAGGTGATGGGCTCCTCAACCACGGTTTGAGGGAAAGTCAAGACTAATCTTTTCTTTGGCATCTCGTGACTCCTTTCTTCCCGGGATAACTTTTTCCTCGATTACCTTATTGGCCTTTCCTTAAGGGGTTTAAAGGTCATACCTGACTCTGCTGAAGGAAGAAGCTCAACCGGCTCAGTTAAGAGAAACTCTCCTTTTTTTATCCAATCCTTAAGTAGGCTGGCAATCTTCCTTGCCTTAGCGTAGCTGGAAAGTGAACCTGTGGGGACTTCTTTCCCCTGAACGGCGATCTTACCACTTTTAAGCTGGGTGTAGCTTATCTCACCTAAACTACCTGATTTACCTTTAGGATAGGCATCACTGTAATCTACTATCTGGGCAAGAATCTCCTCATCCTTAACAGCCGCATATGAAAGTATCTCCTCATTTAAGATAGGGATGGGAACACCAATTCCTACGCTCAAGGTCACCCCGTACCCTGTCATAGTCGTTCCCTTCAGCCACTCGGGGCTCATTTGTTTTAAATCGCCCAGCACGGCAATAGTACCGGCAGAAGACCGAGGGATGCCTTTCTCTGTCCGGGGAGCAGTAGGATTATGCTGGGTACCCTGCCAGACTACGTAGCCCACTCCACCTCCCAGGAAAATTCTTGTTCCCACTCCAATAGTTTTATAATAAGGGTCGTTAAGAAGGGGTGAGAGCTGACCTGCACTACAGTAGTTGGCATTGCCCAGATTGGGTTGAAGAATACCCATGTAGGTATAGATGACCTTGTGGGAAAGATTCACCGCCACATTGTAATTTTGATAGGCATTCCTGGGATTAAAAAGAACCGCCTCATTGACATCCTTCAAATTAATCCAGGTCTCAAGACTCCTTCGGGGATAGCAGTCCGTTCCGTAGGCGGTGGCCACCAACTTCACGTCCTTTCCCGCTACCAGATCCTCGATAACGTGCCCACCCCCGTATCTGAACTCTCCGGGATGGACTCTGTTCCTCGGATCATCATCGGGAAGGGCCGTAGCCCCGAGGTAAATATCGACTGCCGCAAAGCCTGTGTAAACAGGGACCTCATTGAGATAAGTCTTGCCTCCCCCCAGCTTGATCTTGGGTTTGGAATGTCCAGTATTAAGATAGATACCTGATGAGCACATAGGTCCAAAGGTAGCGCTGGTTACCACATCTACCTCTTGGGCAGCTTTCTTGATTCCTTTTTCATCCACTAGATCAATGATCTCTTCCGCCGTCACCACTACCGCCTTACCCTTCTTTATCTTCTCGTTAATTTCAGCTAGTGTCTTGGCCATTTTTCCCTCCCTATCCGCTAAATAATTCCGTACTTGAATATCTTTCCCCGGTGTCAGGTAATATCACCACAATTAATTTTCCTCTGGATTCGGCCCTTTTGGCCACCTTTAATGCGGCAAAGACTGCCGCTCCTGAGGAGACCCCGGCTAAGATACCCTCTTCCTTAATTAACCTGCGGGTGGTAATAATCGCCTCCTCGCTTTTCACCTTGATAACCTCGTCGACTAATCCTACCTCTAGTACCTCGGGGATGAAGCCAGCTCCGATTCCTTGAATCTTATGGGATCCTGGTGATTCTCCGGAAAGGACGGCTGACTCAGCCGGCTCTACCGCGACTGCCTTAAGATCAGCCTTTTTTTTCTTTATTAGCTGGGCCACGCCGGTAAGGGTTCCCCCTGTGCCTACACCACTTATCAGTATATCTATTCTGCCATCGGTGTCCTCCCAGATCTCTTTAGCCGTGGTTTGGCGATGTATAGCCGGATTAGCCGGATTCTTAAACTGTTGGGGGATGAAGGCCCTGGGGTTGTTGCTGGCCAGCTCTTCTGCCTTTCTCACCGCTCCCCTCATTCCTTCTGAACCAGGGGTTAAGATGAGTTCTGCTCCAAAAGCCCTGAGCAAACTTCTTCTCTCAATACTCATAGTGTCGGGCATAGTGAGGATTAGTTTATAGCCTTTTACAGCAGCCACAAAGGCTAAAGCAATGCCAGTATTGCCACTGGTTGGCTCAATAATGATGGTATCCTCATTGATCAGACCTTTCTTCTCCGCTGCTTCAATCATGGAAAGGCCTATTCGGTCCTTCACCGACCCGCAGGGATTAAAAGATTCAAGCTTTCCTACTACTTCTGCTCCCAGGCCCTTGGAAATCCTGGCTAATCTAACCAGCGGAGTTCTTCCTATCAGTCCGGTAATGTCATCGGCTATCTTTGCCACTTATCTCGCCTCCCCTAATCTTCCCCCTGATGGTAGCTAACAACATCTGTGCACTTGGGACAGATTTGGAAGCCATCTTCATTAAATATATAGATACACTCTCCACATCTTGAGCACACTTTAATCTTCCCATCCCCATCTTTCATCGCCTCCTTAGCAGCTTTTTTATGTTAATTCCAGCATTCTATCAACAGCCTTTCCTGCCCTATTAGCTATCCTAGCTGGAACCTTAATTTGATACCGCATCTCTTTTAACGACCAGACAACCTTCTCCAGAGTGATGAGCTTCATATTAGGACAAATAGCCTGTTCAGAGACAGAGAAAAATTTTTTTTCGGGGTTTTCCTTACGTAGCCGGTGGATGATTCCCAACTCTGTTCCCACGATGATCTCATTGTTTTCGGTAGTTTTAGCATATCGGCACATTACCCCCGTACTTTGTACTTCATCAGCCAGAGAAATTACCTCCGGTCTACACTCCGCATGGACTATTACCTTGGCCTGAGGATGGTCTTTTCGCAGCCTCGCAATATCCTGAGGAAGAATTCTAAGGTGAGTGGGACAATAACCAGGCCAGAGAATCATCTCCTTTCCCACCTGACTGGAGACATAATGGCCCAGGTATTGATCAGGGATGAATAGGACTTTCTTCCTCTGATCAAGTCCCCTCACAATCTTTACCGCATTGGCTGAAGTGCAGCAAATATCAGACTCTGCCTTGACTTCAGCGGCAGAATTGACGTAACACACTACATAGGGATAGCCATATTTTTGTTTTTTCTCTTTCAGCTTTTCTACCGTTACCATATTGGCCATAGGGCATCCAGCGTTTATATCCGGTAACAAAACGATCTTATCCGGACTGAGAATAGAGGCGGTCTCCGCCATAAATTGAACTCCACAGAAGACAATCACTTCCGCCCTGGTTTTGGCTGCTTTTCGACTCAAATCTAAAGAATCACCCACAAAATCTGCCATGTCCTGCACCTCACCTAACTGATAGTTATGAGCAAGGATAACGGCATTTCTCTGTTTCTTTAACTGAATGAGCTTATCCACTAACGCTTGATTTTTATTATTTTTTGTAAGCATTTTCTCTTTTTTGTTCTTATCTATTTTTGTGAGATTGAACATGAAATAGATCTGAAAGAACCTCGGCATTTAGGGGACCTTCCACCAGGAAAGCCTCGGCATACTTTACATTAATTAAGGAGCCATAGAATTGATTTCGCGCTTCTATGTGAAAAAAGTAATCCCTTGCTCCGATAGGTCGAACCTCCATTTTGGCTGCTTTCTGTCCAAACTGAGAACAATATGCTTCAATAGCCTCCATTTTCTTAGAGTAATATGGAGTAATATCGATGACTATAGTGGGAGAAGAATAATCGTGCAATAAGTAAAAAAGGAAAAGTTGGGGATCATGAGGAGGAAAGGGGATATTAAGTTTTTCCAGGCGACAGTAAAGATTTGAATTTCTCACCAACCATCCTGCCATGCGGTGATCATTGTGTCGATCCTCCCAGTAGGGAGCAAGGACAAAATTTGGTTGAAGTTCTCGGATTATTCCAGAAACCGTAACTCTGTTCTCATGGGTGTCCTCAATTCTAGCATCTCCCAGGTCTAAAGTTCTCCTCAGATCAGCCCCTAAAATCTTAGCTGCTTTCGATGCCTCCTCGACAATAATTTCAGAAGTTGCCTTAGAATTCATCTCTCCTCGGGTAAGGTCTATTATTCCTGTTGTCCACCCTAGCTCCTTCATCTTTAAGAGAAAACCACCACAGGCTAGTTCTACATCATCACAGTGTGCCCCAAAGGCTAAGATATCTATTTTCTTCATACGATCCTCGAATACCTTCTGTTTAAATAAGAAATTTTTTTCCCGTTTTTTAAGTACCGCAGGTGAAGCATTCCTATACTTTAAGAAACCAAGGTCTTTTGATATAATGAGACGTATCGGGGAACGACCTTCTCGGTGGCAAATTTTTCTAAAACTCTCATCCTTGCCTCTCTTCCCATTTTTTTTGCTAAACCCTCATTAGTTAGAATTTTCAGACAGTGTTCTGCCATGGTGTCTAAATCTCCTACTTTGGCTAAATACCCATCCTTTCCATGGCGGATTACCTCTGGCAGCCCTCCTACTCTGGTGGCAACCACAGGTACCTCTGAGCTCATAGCCTCCAGGGCAGCAAGGCCAAAGCTTTCCTGCTGTGATGGGAGTAAGAAAAGGTTAGATTTCCCCAAAATTTTGGAGACGTCACCTACGTTACCCCGAAAGCAGACTTTCTCCTCCAGACCCAGTTTTTCCACCAGTTTTTGAGCTGGATGCCTGGTTGGTCCCTCTCCAACTAGATAAAGCCGGCAATCTCTTTCTTTAACTATCATACCAAAGATCTGAACAACATCTGCTACCCTTTTAAGAGGTCTGAAGTTGGAAATGTGGCAGATTATCTTCTCTTTACCTCTGCCTGTTCTTTTGTACTTCTCCGGGTTGACGAAGTTAGGTATAACTGCGATGGGTCTGGTAATGCTAAATTTTTCCAGAGTTTCTTTTTTCAAAAACTCAGAAACAGCGATTAAACTGTCGGAGTTTTCCATGCTAAACTCGACAATCGACTTATATGAGGGATTTAGCCCGAGCAAGTATACATCTGTCCCATGGAGAGTGGTGACAATTTTTACTTTACCATGAAGGGCTTTCTTGGCAAGATAGGCAGAAGTAGCATGGGGAATTGCGTAATGAACATGAATTATATCCAGGCGATGATGCTCCATGACATCGATTATTTTTGAAGTCAAAGCCAGGGTATAAGGACTATACTCAAATAAGGGATAGGGAGGGACATCAACTTTATGAAAGATTACTCTGTCATTATGCGCTTGTAATCGGACCGGGCAGGCATAGGAGATAAAATGGACCTCATGCTCCTTGGCCAGGCTAAGTCCGAGCTCAGAAGCAAGAACCCCACTTCCTCCAAAAGTTGGGTAGCAAACTATTCCGATCTTCATTTCCTCTTTCGCTTTTGCAAAATCATTAATCTGGCAATAACACAACTAAACAAGATATGCCTCAAGATCATAGAGCTGAACTTTCTTTTAAGACTGGAAACTTATTACTTTATGTTCGCCATAATCTGCCTTTGAAAAGTCACCGTGTACAACTCTTAAGAAATCTTGGCCAAACTTTATGAGGTATTCCAGTACATTGAGTTTTCTTTCCTGCAAGTCCTGGAGAGGAAAAATATTATGGGCAGCTTTATTAATCTGACTTTGCATAATGATATTCTGCCTTTTTGATTTTCTGGCGACTTTATCCTCAAGGATATCCATCGCCCTTAATGCCTTCCTCAACGATGCCTGAGATGAATCTCTTAAACCCCTGTCAATTTTTACAGCGGCCTCTTCAACGGGTGAGAAGGCCTCCAAAATCTTGCTTCTTGCAGATCCGAACAGAGAATCCATCTTTTTTCGAGCTAATTCTTTGGTTAAGAGTTCCGGAAACCTCAGATCCAGGATTTCGAAATGATATTTGTTAAGGACTTTTAGAATCTTATTTTCAACTATGGTGGCGCCAAACCGAGGCCAGATTAGAGGCATTTCTATCTCAAATTCTTCATAAATCCTTTTCAGTTGCGCAAAATAAGCTATTTCAGATGGCCCAGCCATATAAGCGTAGGTGGGAAGGATCCAATCTTGGATGAGGGGTCTGGTGACGACATTAGCGCTGAAAGCAGAAGGATTTTTCTCTAACCAATCAAGCATCTCTTCTGAGGAGTAAACGTTCTCCCCCACATGAAATTTCCCCCTATAAATCACACTTTTTCTCTCCACCAAGAAGTTGCAAAAATCACCACGTTTATGAATGCGTGGAGAATATCCTAACTCCTTGAGTTTTACTTCCTCTTGACTTAGAATTTTACTGCACCTGGTAGGATTTTCTATTAACTTTTTAAAAACAGGAATCATCAACTTTTTCAAATCTTTTGGTTCAATTAAAATCAGACCGAAATCTCCTAAAAGAGAAAGCATGAGCTTGGAGAAGACCTGGCCAAGATTTTGTCGTCTTTGGCATATAGATACCAGCTTTTCCAGAATGGAATCTTTAAATTCAGTGTCGGGGGTAAATTCTTCTATTTTGGCTATCATCCGATCTATTTTCTCCTTATCAAGTCTTATCTCAGAAGTGCTTTTCTCTCCCTGAACAGGATAGCTGATCTTTCGAGGGTAATTATTATGCATCAAATAAATGTGATCGACTTCTGAGGGATCATGGTCTTCAGAAGCATTCCAGAAAATAGGCACCAATGGATGTTTCTTGTCCGAGTTATTGTTAGCTACTATAATAGCGGAAAGAGCCTTGTAAATGGTGTAAAGGGGACCGGTAAAGATTCCCGGCTGTTGCCCGGTAACTACAGTATAAGTATTCTCGTCAAGCAGCATCTCGATGTTCTCCATAACCTTCTGAGGGGCCTCGATTTTGCGGTTGTATTCCCTCAAGACTTTCACAACCCCCTCCCTATCTATTTCAACCTTTCTAAATTTTCTTTCTCTGAAGTGATAAGGATAAAAATGGGAGACTCTTTCATACCTCTCAAGATAGTCTAAGGTTATACGGCTAGGGGTAATCTCAGCCGCGGGTAAACTTTCAATAGTCATGCTATCTTCTCTGTTCCGGTAAAATTATTCTTATGATGAGTTTTAAAAAAAATCCTTCATACTAATCACCAATCTTGAGTTTTAAGAGATCCTGGGTGAATTGAATTAAAATGGTTCTTTTGTTACCCTCTCCGTTTTATTTAATTCTAAAATTATGGGTATAAATATTCATCCGTTTACCCCTGGCAAAACCGATTATTGATAATTTCGTCTTTTCAGCCAACCTTACCGCTAAATCTGTAGGTGCAGCTCGGGAGGCAATAATAGGTATTTTTCGTTTTGCTACCTTGATTACTATTTCTGAGGATATCCTCCCGCTGGTCAAGATGATCTTATTTCTGGTTGATATATTCTTTAAGAAACATTCCCCGAAAATTTTATCAATGGCGTTGTGGCGACCTATGTCTTCCGCAAATATTTCTATTTCATCCGGACTGCTGAGAGCAGCCGAATGGACGCCACCAGTTTTTTTGAAGAGAGAAGATTTTGCCTGGAACGCTTTCATCAAATTAATAATTTGCCCATAATTGATTTGAACATCTGAATTTACTGGTCTACAATCTACAATGTCTTGAAAATCATAAAAAGAAGGACCTCTTCCGCAGCCCGAACTAATCAATCTTTTTCGAAAGAGGTCTTGAGGAACTTTAAGATCTCCATCTACCTTCACGTTAGCATAATACCCATCTTTACCAAGACTTACACCTTTTATGGGAATGTTATTTTTGACCAGGCCCTCCGATAAAAGAAAGCCTACCGCCAAGTATTCTAATTTATCAGGACTACACAGAAGAGTTACTATTTCCTGGCCATTAACCAAAATTGTAAAGGGAATTTCTTTTATGATCCAATCTTTCTCCACATACATCTTGCCAGAACTGAGACGAGTTATGTTCAGAGATTGGGTTTGTGAAATTTTCTCAATTTCTTCTTGCATTTTTCTATGCTTCCTCTGTTTCTATCTTATTACCAATTCTGACCATTTCACCGTGTATCACTCGAGCAAATATTCTTCTTTTTATTGACGCCTGAGCCCGAAACTTTCACTGCACACAGGACAGGACGGATTTGGTTTGATCTCTATACATTCTGCTTTATTTTGACGCAAATCATAAGTAAAAAGCTTACCTCTCAAGCTATCTCCGTATCCGGTGATTAATTTTATAACCTCATTTGCTTCCAAAATTCCAAAAAGTCCAGCCGTCACTCCAATTATGGGAAATTTTATTTTTTTGGGTGCATTCGGAAATAGACACCTCAGGCAGGCCGTTTTCCCCGGTACTATAGTGGTGATTTGACCATAGAATCCCTCGACGGCAGCATGTATAAGTGGCTTTCTGCCTTTGACACAGAACTCATTCAACAAATATCTTGTTTCAAAGTTATCAAGGGCGTCTACAACTATATCTACATCATTCAGTAGATCTTCTACGTTTTCCCTGCAAATTCTTTTAGCCCATGTTTTTATTTTTATTTGTGAATTTAATTGCTTAAGCTTTTCTTTGGCGGACACAGACTTTGCTTTTTTGTTCAAATCTTCTTCCCCATACAGAATTTGTCTGTTTAGATTACTGAGCTTCGGCTTCTGCTCATCAATTAAAAACAAGTATCCGATCCCTGCTGCTGTTAAATATATACTGATAGGCGAGCCCAGTCCCCCTACTCCTACGATAGCTACCCTTGCTTTTTTTAGCTTCTCCTGGGCATATTTTCCAAATATCATTATCTGACGATCATATCTTCTTAATTCCTTTTCGTTTAGCATGTTATCCCCCTGCTATGGGAGGAAATAGGGCTATTTCATCATCATTTTTTAATTGAGTTCGCAAGTTTGCATAGTTCCCGTGGATAAATACCCATACATACTGGGGTAGCCATTTTTTGAGTTTAGGAAAATCATTAGCTATTTTTTCCAGGGCCTCCTTTACGGTAGCCCCTTGAGGGAGGTTAAGCTCAGTTTTATCCACTCCGCATAAATTCCCGAAAAAAGTGAAAAATTTGATTTTTACCTTCATTTAATCAAACCTTCACCCACAGTAGTGGAAAACCCCATTAAAGACTCAGTTTTTTTGAGATATTGGGAACTAACAAGAGTCATACAGCTTCTACTCTTTTTATCTCTGGAACTTCTTTCTTAAGACTTTCTTCGATCCCATCCTTGAGGGTTAGCGTTGCCATAGGGCATCCAATACAAGCCCCAGTTAGTTTCACTTTGACTATACCATCTTCGGTAACTTCAATTAATTCTACGTCTCCACCGTGAGCTTGTAAAGAAGGACGAATTTCAGTCAATGCTCGTTCTACTTTTTCACGCATTTTTTATCCTCCTGCGTAAATGCTCAGTAAACGCCGTGTCACATTGGATTTTCAGGGTAGCCACACCCTTTATAGTCATCAATGGCTGATTTTCGTAGTTTTTATGCAAATGATGAGATTATTTTTTTCTTCCTGCAAAAAGAGGGGACATTTCTCTGAGCCTCGTCACAATCTCCACCAAGTTTTCTACGGTATAGTCTATATCTTCTTTTCGGTTGTCCCTGCCCAAGGAAAATCTTATTGACCCCTGAGCTATCTCTGGAGCAACACCCATGGCCATGAGAACATGCGAAGACTCTAAGCTGCCAGAGGTACAGGCTGACCCGGTAGAGGCTGCGATTCCTTTGAGATCAAGATTTAAGATTAAGGATTCTCCCTCAATAAACTCAAAAGAGATGTTCAAAGTATTGGGTAGTCTTTGAGTGGGGTGTCCATTCAGTTGACAATGGTTTATATTTTCCCGGATCATTTTCTCCAATCTATCCCGAAGATTAGATTCGCGTCGTGATTGCTGCACCATTTCTTTTGGTGCTATCTCGGCTGCTTTTCCTAGTCCTACTATGCCGGCCACGTTTTCCGTACCTGCGCGACGACGCCTTTCCTGATATCCACCATGAAGTAAGGGGTAAATCCTGGTACCTTTGCGGACATATAAAGCTCCCACTCCTTTTGGACCATAGAACTTATGAGCAGATAGGGAAAGAAGGTCTACCTTTAGATCATCAACGTTAACTTTTATCTTTCCTATGGTTTGCACAGCATCGGTGTGCAGGTAAATTCCGGCTTTTTGGGCAATCTCGCCTATTTCTGAAATAGGCTCAATGGTTCCTACCTCGTTATTTGCATGCATCACACTGATAAGAACGGTCTGGCTGGTAATGGCTTCCTCGACCTCTCCAGGGTCGAGCCATCCATGTTCATCCACCGGCAAAAAGGATACCTTGTAGCCTCTTTTTTCTAAATACTTGAGGGTTGATAGTACTGCGTGATGTTCTATGGAAGATGCTACGATATGTTTTCCTTTCTTTTCCAGGGCAGCAGTTACTCCTTTTAGAGCAAGGTTATCTGCCTCTGTCCCCCCACTGGTGAAGATTATTTCCTCTGGGCTAGCCCCGATAAGATTAGCCACCGTTTCTCTTGCCTCGTCAGTTGCCTTCCTTGTCTCTTGGCCAAAAGAATAAATAGTTGAGGGGTTGCCAAACGCCTCTTTATAGTAAGGCAGCATCGCCTCCAAGACCTCTGGATGAAGAGGAGTGGTGGCATTGTGGTCTAAATATATCCTTTTCATTTTAACTGTCCCTTCAAATTTGAAACATATATTTGTGTCCTGGCTGAGGAAGTCTGGAGACCCGTCTTGCCTCTACAAGGAGGTCTTCTAAACTCGTTCCTTTCAGAATTTCCTTTATCTTATCTCCTAATCTTTGCCAGAGGAGTCGGGAGACACAGCTATCCACCCGCTCACATTGAGATATTTCATCTTCCTTATCCAGACAAAATACCGGAGCAACCGGGACCTTTAAGGCTTTTATGATATCCATCACAGTAATATCTTTTGGGGACCTGGCCAGGAGAAATCCTCCTCCCGGTCCTCTTATACTTCTCACCAACTCTGCCCGGCGTAGCTGATTGAAGATCTGTTCCAGGTAATTGACAGAGATTCCTTCTCTTTGGGAGATATTTTTGATGGAGACGGGGCCAATGGCTTCATGGATGGCTAAATCAAGCATTGCCCTCACTCCGTATCTTCCTTTGCTAGATAATCTCAATCCTTATCTCCTCTTTTCTATTTTCTTACTTTTCAATTATAAATTTATAACAATTTTAGTCAAGTATTAGCTAATTTACATTATAAAAAAATATAATTTTTGTCAAGTATATCGCGTTAAGTCATATATAAGAGAGCTCTGGTTTTCTTCTTAAGTTAAGACTTTTCAAAAATAAAAGGATAGCGAAGAATCTATTTTTCTTTGTCTTTCTGTAGCATCTTTTTCCTTAATGCCGTGTCTTGCAACAACGCTGCTGTTAGTAATAGGCAACTAACAGGAGAGATTCTCACCCTCTGGCTGATTAGTCCTCCGGGCGTTACCAAAAAGCTACTGAGATAAGTAAAATTCTTCAGATACTCGTTCTTTTCTGTTCAACTTCTACTTTTTTTCTCCCAACTTACCTCTTATTTAGAGATTTTTTATCCACTTTTCAGTAGAAAACGGGGGTTCTTAAACGACCTCACTGGTTGAGTGAGATTTTCACGAAAGGACGTACCATTCTCTCTCGTTTATCTTTCACTGATCTAGAGCCACATCTTTTGGGTACAAAAACTGGTCTGATAGCAATACTTGCAAAGGTTTGAGTGCTTTTACCACAATTGTAAGGGGACTGCCTGCGAGGGAAGAGTAACAGAAAAGATTACTTGTCCCGGGCCTTTGGGTACTGTCACCAAAACTCTCCTCACCTTCTTTGATTTACGATAGAAAAGAGGGCCATCAGAGTCTATCACAACCCGTGTGGGATGATAGAATGATGACCCTCACCCTTGATGACACCAAAACGAAGCTGGAGAAGGATTGGAAAAAGTTATTCTTGCCCCAACACTTCTTTCTCCTGTTCAACAATCCAGTCTATGCCCTTCAGTATTGTCATTTCTTTTGCCCCTATTTTGGACATTCCCTCCATCATGATATCAATGATGTGACCCATTTCTGGTATCTTCATGGTTGGGACAACGTGTTTTGCTTCAGCTAGATAACCAGCTATCCAAGGGATAGAAGCAAACTCAGGATCATTCAAAACATCGAGTCTAAAGGTCGAACCCTTCAGGCGTTGATACTTTCTCTGCACATCGTATTGGGAAACATATTGAAGCCATAACCAGCCCATTTCCGGGTTCTTGGACGGTCGTGATACAAACCATGTATGAGTGTCAGCCCAAATTCTCTTTGTTTCTGGAGGTAAAAAGTAACCCAACTTCCCGGCCACCTTGGATTCCTTTGGGTCTTCGAAATACGCCATCGCATCTGGCCATTGAGGGGCCATGAAAAACTTGCCCATCATGATGTCACGATTCATCTCATCCCAAGTGTAGTCCAGAATGGCAGGAGTTGAGAATTTTCCGAGGAGCATATAGAGTTCTAGCGCTCTGCGAAAAACAGGAGTGTTTGCTGTTATCTCGCCCTTTTGACCAATCAAACCATCCCCGCCCATTCCTACGATAAAGATATTGAGCTGATACGGTGCGCATTCATGGCGCTTCAGAGGGGTGCATGTCCCATAATAGGCTTCCTGTAATACCTTTCCAGCTAGTTTGTCACCTTTCTTACGTGTAAAGAACTCAGCTAGTTGATAGTATTCAATCCAAGTTTGAGGGGGTATGGGCATCTCGTATCCGTATCGTTCTCTAAAAGCTTGACGCTCTTCGGGGTGTTCAGCAGGCTCCTTCTGGTAGACGAATCCCGGTGGAATGTACTGGTAAGGAATACCGTAGTATTCACCCTGATAGTAACAAGCGGCCTTATATGTTTCCGGAAATTCTGTCAGTGGATCGAAATCAGGACGAGTTATCTCAGATCTGTCCAAGAAGGCATCGTTAGAAAAAGCCCATTCGTTTTCTGCGACTCTCCCTAGCAGAAAAGTGTTCAGTGCAAACACATCATAATATCCAATTTTTGAGGTCGCATCAGCAGTGATTTTCTCTACCAAATTTCCATATTCTAGGCCTTCTATTTCGACTTTAATGCCGGTTACTGCTTGAAAATCCTTTGCGATTTCCTTATAAGCCCATAGCGGTGCATAGGCCTCTGCTACCATTCTTAAGGTTTTTCCTTTGAATGGCTCAGCTGCTTTCTCAAAAGACCACTCTGCACAGGCCTGCAAAGTAAAGCCTGTTGCCAACAATACAACTACTGTGATCAACATTAATCTACGTAATTTCATTTTTTGCTCCTATGGCTTGGATTAGTTAACGCACGTTTTTCTTTCCCCAGCTTCCTTTTTTGTTTCGATTGCAGAGTTTCTTTCTACACGGTTCCCATCACCTCCTCATAATAATATTATAGTTCTCTCGGAAATTCTTTTCCCCTTCCTGTTCAGTATTTCACTGAGCAGGAATAATCTCATCACCCCCACTAAATGTCCCTACCAAAGGTAAGGACGCACAAAAACTATCAGGAGTTTGTGAAAGAACAGCTTGCCCCAGGGAAAATAGAGATTCCCATTATTTTCAGAAATGTTTTTATTAAGCTGTTTCATCTGGATTTATCTCCTGTTAGTCTTATCCTGAAGAATCGCTACTCTCACCAAGGCCCCTCTGCAAGAGATCCCCAAGATATGCTTCGTTCCCTTTTAGCCATGACCCTTTTAGGGGTGACCTTCATCGATGAATGGGTAGTTTTGTTTAGAAGTTTCCCTTCATTTACCATCATTAGTGGATTCCTGCCAGATTAGCCCCATCATTAAGCTTAACAAAAGATGTCAGGGTATCTCCTACAACAAGGATCTTATCTTCTTTACCCCGGATGGGGTTCCCATAAGTTAGATATCACCAGAACACGAGGGGAAAAATGTGGTCCATTAGAGTAGCATTAGCTTGTATGTGTCAACATATAGATGCTCAAGCACAGATGCTTTTATCTTTTACTGAGGAGAAAAAGCTTGTAGGAACAGGTTAATCTTTCAAAATCCTGGTAAAGGAGTTTCCCAGATCTCATGGGGAGCTACGCTTTGTTTTAGCCTTTTTCCTTAAAAACTCCCTTCTTTAACGAGAAAGAACAATTTTTAAGCAAAATTCTTGGTGACTTGGTCTTACTTTCCTAATTTTTCGTCTTCTTTTCCGAGAATACTCTAATAGAAATTTGGCCCAGGACTTCACACCTCTCAATAGCCACCCATAGCTCCTTTAGCTGACTGCAGTCTTATGCACTCTTAACCGACTCCATTGCCTTAAGTAGCAAAATAGTGGCCGTAAAGGCGATAAAAAGGATGAACAAAGTAATTGTAGATCCGTAGCCAAAATCCCAACGAATGAAGTTTATTCGATACGAATACATGTTCAATATCTCGGTCGCGCTACCAGGGCCACCTTTCGTTAGCAGGTATACCTTGTCAAATGTCTTTAAGACAGTTATCAACCTAAAAAGAATTGCCAGTGCAATTGTTGGTTTTAATAGAGGAAGCGTGACATTCTTAAATATCTGAAGAGCTGACGCTCCATCAACCAGTGCAGCTTCAAATGGTTCTTTCGGAAGACTAACCAAACCCGCTGCCAATATGAGTATAATGAGCGGAGTCCATTGCCAAACATCAATTAATACCAGTGTATAAAACGCTGACCCTGCTGTCGAGAAAATGCCCATATCAACACTCTCAACTATTCCTAATCGAGCCAAATAGTACAAGAATGTACCGAAGTGGGGCATAAGTAGAAAGCGCCAAATTAAGGCTACCGAAATGGGTGACAACATTGAAGGTATAATTATGAAAGACATTATGAATCTCTTTGCTCTAAAGTCCTTATTTAGCAAAATTGCTCCACCTAAACCAAAAACGAATTCTACGCTTACAGCCAAAAAGCAAAACCAGAGGGTCAGTTTTAGGCTTTTCCAAACTGCGGGCTCTCCTAAAAACTTTCGATAATTCTCCAATCCGATAAACTGACCGCTAAATCTAGGTAAAGCCAGATTGTAAGCGGTAAAACTATATTTTATCATATAGCCGTAAGGTATAATTATCACTGCTATCAAAAAACCAATCGCCGGAAGTAGGAAAACGAGTTTCCTCATTGACTTAATCTTTCAATAGCTTTTTCTTATTTTAACGCTCCAAAGGTTAACCCACGTATGAGGTGTTTGAAAATAAAAATGGCTAATACAATAACTGGAATTGTTGAAACGATACACAATGCTGTTACCTGACCCCATAATGTGCCTGTATGAGTAATGAGAGCCGGGATAACGATTGGCAATGTGCTGTTGCCGCCGTGGGTTAGAACTAGAGCAGCCAAAAATTCGTTCCAAGAGAAGATAAACACCAATACACCTGTAGCAACTAACCCCGGTTTTGCCAGAGGTAGAATGATTTTGACTAACATCGTTAATGCTCCCGCTCCCTCTATCATTGCTGCCTCATCCATTTCTTTAGGGATACCGCTCATAAAGCTTTCCACTACTAAGACTACCAAACCTAGGTTAATACCAGTATGCGCAATAATTAGTCCAATATGTGTTCCAACCAAGCCTATCTGGGCAAAAACAAAATAAAGAGGAAAAGCAATACCAAGGGGAGGTGCCATGCATGTAAGGAGTATGAAAAGCTTAAACTTTCTCAGACCAAAAAACCGAAACCTAGAAAAAGCATATGCCACAGGTATACCAATAGCGAAACTTAAGAACAACGTTCCTATTGCAGTAACGAAGCTATTGATAATAAATCGGTAATACCCCTTTTGAATTAGTATATCGAAATAGTACTCCAATACCGGCCTAAACATCCACACCGGTTTCGTTGCGAACATCGCCTCCATTGGTTTTAAACTTGTGATCAAAACGGTAACGTAGGGCACAATGAAAATTGCTAAAATCAGAAGGATGCCAAATCCCCTTGGAAGTGACAATCTTTTATTCATTCCTAATTTCCTCTCCTCCATCCTCCGTGTACAAAGACATACCCTCGCGAATCCATTTGGTCAGACATAGACCAAATGGATGTTTATGCGATCAAGAATAAAACAAAATGAATTACTGAAAGCTGTTGCCACTCGCCAATCGTTGAAATATATCACGAATAAATAACGCAGACTGGGTAAGCTCTTGATCTATCTCATGTAATGGTTTACGAGGTCCTACAATGAAATCTGTTGATCCTGTTAGATTTAATTCCAACTCCAAACTCATAGGACCATGGAAATTCATGTTGATTATTTGTGCAATGAAAGCGGGAAAATTTACCAAGCCTTTTCCCAAGCCAGGAAACGACCACTCATCACCAGTCTTTGTTATTTCTTTGAGGTGCACGTGTATTAGACGCCCACGTAAATATGCCACATCATGCTCGGGTAAAACGTTCGATCTGAAAAAAATGACATTTCCTGGATCATAGTTAATACCAACATTCGGATAATCATCGAGCTTTTCGAGAAGTTCCGCACCTTCCTCTCCGGTATAGATTAAGCCTGCATCTGTCTCTAGTCCTATCCAAATACCTCTTTTCTCAGCATAACGAGCGACAACGTCAAGGTTTTTCCTAAATAAGCAGTAGTTTTGAGGTTCTGTTGTGAAAGTATTGATAATTCTTGCGCCAATATGCTCGGCAAAATCAATCCTCTTTTTAATGACTTCCACAGTATTATCTTGTCCCAGATCTGCATGGCCACTAAAACTCATCGATGAAAGACCATTACTATTCATCAATTTCGCAACGCGGCTAAAATCTGAAAGGCACATCTTTTCGGGGATAACGTGTTCGGTAAAACCCTTTATTGCTGCAATCTCAACCAAGCCAAAACCAAGTCTGGCTACATGTTCAAGAACGACTGGCAAATCATAACCATCGTAACTGGCCGTGTTCACCGCTAATTCTGGTTTTACTTTTACCATCCCGAAATTTATCATCCCCTTGCCTTTTGGTATACAGACCCTTTTGACCAATTTCATTCCTCGTTTAGGGAAAGAATTTCTTCCCTCCAAGAGAAATTTGCTAAACAAACTCTTGTTCCCCAGAAAACCTATGAGAATAAAAACTTAAATTACCTTTATCTGTGGTAAATCGATTCGACTACAATTCTCCTCTTCCCACGCTTACTATGATCACGCTAATATAAAAAAGAGCCTCGCGCGTAACAAGAATACAATTGTTACCCAGAATAAAAGCCACCACAAATATTAAAGGATTGGCCAGTTATCCACGCAGCATCATCTGAGGCTAAGAAAGCAGCAAGACCTGCTATATCCTCAGGGGTTCCTAACCGACCGAGCGGGACCTTGGCGACACAACCATCCAAGTATTCCTTTTCTGAGATGCCAAACCGCTTAGATAAAGTCGTAACCTCTGCTTGCATCATGGGAGTCATGGTATCGCCAGGGCAAATTGCGTTGACATTTATATTATGTCGTGCTAATTCGAGGGCTACAGTTTGTGTGAAGCTTATGACTGCGGCCTTAGATGCATTGTAATGTGAGAATAACTTCACCCCAAATTTCCCAAAAACAGAAGCAATATTGATAATTTTACCACCTTTTTGCTTGGTCATTTGTTTAGCCACTGATTGTGTGCATAAAAACACCCCTTTCGTATTAACATTGAATATAGAATCCCAGTCTTTCTCTTCTATCTCTGCCAGAAGTGCCCAATCTACAATCCCAGCCCCATTAACAAGGATATCTACTTTATTAAATTTTTCTATAGCAGTATTTACCATCTGATTTACGTCTTCCTTATTTATAACATCCGTTTTTACTGCCAAAACCTGACGTCCCAGCCCTCTAATCTCTTGAGCCACTTTTTCGGCACCCTCTAAGTCGACATCAGCTATAACTACATTTGATCCCTCGTGTGCAAATCGGATTGCAATGGCCCGTCCAATACCTGAACTGCCTCCTGTCGCTATGGTTACCTTGTCAGTGAATCTTCTCATTGTTGCTGGTTGATGATTCATCTTTAACCTCCCTCATAACATTCACTATATCGCTTTTTACAAAACTTTGAAAGACTTACCGAACCCTACTTTTAGAAACCTACTTTATTGGAACTCATTACAAAATCGATTAATAAGAATTTATTTTTCGTCAACTCATACCTTTCTAACAAAGCAATTTTTGCTAAGGTTCTCGCAATTGCTCAGTAACACTGCTCATAAAGAGCTACAATATCTTCTTCACTAACTTTTCTTGGATTTGCCTGAATAGCTTCAGGCATAGTTTTAATCGCATCCTCAGCCATTAATTTGAATTTTGTCCTTTCTACATCTAAGTCTTTTAGACTCACATTGAGCTTTATTGTTTTTAACAATTTCTCTATCAAATCCACGCTTTTTGAAGCTTCTTCTTTTCCAGTCTTATTGTCGAAAATCGACTTTCCTGTTGCCGCTCTAGTAACCTTACAGTACTTTTCTATAGTGCACTTATCGGCTCCCTCCAAATTGAAGCGCATAATAGCAGGAAATAGAGCCGCTAAACTTACCCCATGAGCTACCCGTGGATGGTGACCACTGACGGGATGAGCCATGGCATGGGGAAGGATATCAGAGGTAGTAGTATCAGCCCATCCAGCGTAAGTATCTGCTAAAGCCATTTCTTTTCTCGCTTGTTGGTCGTCACCGTTTTCGTAAGCCTGGGGTAAATTGCGAAAAATAAGTCTGATTGCCTCAAGCGAATAGAGCTCTGAGATGGGATTGCTATGCGCAGAAAAAAAAGATTCTATCGCATGGGTTAGAGCATCAAACCCCACTATAGCAGTTAAACGGGGTGACATTTTAGAGAGGATTTCTATATCTATTATGCTAATTTTGGGAAACAAAAATGGACTTCCAAAACCTTGTTTTTGCTTGGTTTTAGAATTGGTAATGACGCTATCTTGACTGACATGACTTCCTGTTCCTGATGTAGACGGAATAGTCACCAGTGGTAATGTTTGGGCAGTAATTTCTTCGTTTGCTCCTTCTGGAGAAATGAAATCCCAAATAGAAATAGGTTTTCCACGTGCATGTCCCGCTGCGACGGCAATGGCCTTTGCAGTGTCTATGGAAGAACCTCCACCAAGAGCTACAATTACATCACATGCATTTTCAATGGCTTTTTTAGCCCCTTCGTTGACTATGTCAACTGTTGGGTTTGGTTCCACCTCTCCATAGTGAACCACTTGAACACCAGCTTTTTTAAAGGACTCAATTGTTTTATCTAAGAAACCTAATTTTTTCATACTACTTCTGCCAGTTACGAGAAGGGCTACTTTACCAAGTTTTCTCGTTTCATATCCTACGACTTCTAAAGCCCCTGGATAAAAGATAATGTCAGTCTTTGGGGCATAGAATTTAAATCTTCGACCTTTACCTGTGAGACCGCTCATTCACCAGCTCCTCGACTTACATGTTTTTAGATTTAGCCAGAATCTCCGCTGTAATTGGCCTGATGGGTGATCGATGGGTAGCGGGAAGAATCTCCTTTATTGGCTTCCCGGTCATTTCATGGATTATCTTGACTATCAATGTGTAGCATGTGTGTGATTGACAAAGTCCCATCCCTGCCCTAGTTGCTCTCTTAACCGCATCTACATTATCTGCTCCTTCTCTTATCGCCTTTTTAATTTCCTCCTCCGTTACTTCCTCACACCTACAAATAATTAAATCTTTTTTACTCATTTTTATCCACTTTTTGTTGAAGTTCAATTCCTCTAACCTGGTTAGAGTATTCCTTAGGTATTACAATAGTAATCACTGAAGTGTGATCATGGCTTTTTGGATCACGGACCTTTAATACTTTTGCCTTACAAGCAATCTCCCCTTCTCGGTTCACTGCATTAACCTCATCGCCCTCTTTGGGGAGAGGATAATACTCATAAGGGAAGGAAACAGTCGCCTCTTTCTCAGAGTAAGTGTTATCCACTAGAAATATAGCTAAGCCAGGACAGATAGGTATACAGAGTCCACAAGCGTTACATTTATCCTGATCTATTCGAGGTAAATTAGTAATTGGCTCTCCTACCACAATTGCTCCTCTGGGGCATATCGTCTCACAGGGATCACAGGGAATCTCTTCTGGACATTCTATGACAATGACAGGCTTTCTCTTTAACTCCTCTTTAGAAGGATAACCAGGAGAAGCTTCTAATATTTCCCTAGAGATTACCCATGCTCCAGGGGTAGACTTTAGTCTGTCTTTCATCTATTAACCTCACTTTCGGTAAGTTTCCTTTTGGCTTCTGCTCGCGTATCTCCAAAAGGACCCAATCTGAGGGATTCTAACCTTTTTCTGGCAAGATTTTTCTTCTCGTCTGCTTCTTCAGAACCCAGATAGCCCAACTCCTCGGCCACAGCTATTCCAGCAAGGCGTCCTTCCTCCATCGCTGTAGAGGCTTCTTCAATCCCAGCTACATCCCCAGCTACATAAATATCTTTTACGGTACTCCTCATATTTTCATCATGTATAGGTACGTGGTCTCCTAGAACAGGGAGGAACATAAATTTACATCCTGCCATCCAGCAAAGCTCGGCAAGAGGTCGAAGTCCCACAGCAATACATATAAGGTCTACAGGCAGAACTCTTTGTGTCCCTTCCATAACATTACCCTTTTCATCTATTGAAGCTATAACTGCTTCCTCTACTTCATTTTCTCCACGAGCTTCACATATAGTAGCTGAAGTTAGAATGGGAACGCCGGTTCTCCTTATTTTGGCGGCATGTACCATATAGCCTCCAATTTTGGGAAGAGCCTCAACAATAGCTGCTACCTTGATGCCTGCAAGAAGTAGTTGATAGCTGACAATAAGACCAACATTGCCTGAACCCACCATCAGAGCTTTCTGGCCCGGTTGAACTCGATGAACATTCATCATTGTTTGAGCAGCTCCTGCCCCCATCACTCCCGACAAAGTCCAACCCGGAAAACAGAGAGGATTTTCCGATGCTCCTGTAGCTATTATGGTCTTTTTGGTTTTTATAGTATAAGTTCTTCCATTATTTTGAATTCCCAACATATTTTTCTCAATTCCCCATACTACTGTATTGAGCATTGTCTTTACACCGAATTCTTCGCATTGAGAAAGCAAGGAATATCCTATATCATGACCCCTTATACCTGCTTGATGCTCTTTAGAGCCAAAAAATTTATGTATTTGTTTGAAAAGTTGACCTCCTGGCCTCTCATTCTCATCAAATACAGTTACCTGAACGCCATAGCTCGCTGCCTTAGCGGCAACTGCAAGACCAGCCGGACCTCCTCCCACTACTGCCAACTCTACATTCATAGTTTCTTTGCCCATTTTCCTAACCCTTTCTGAGTTTGGATTTTCATCCCGTCTCTAGCGGGGGTAACACATGTTCTAACATTGGGTTGTCCATCTACAATCATTACACAGTCTGTGCACCTTCCTATTGCACAGAAAACCCCCCGTGGTTCCTCTCTTTTTGGACTCATTCGCAATACTCTTATCCCTGCTGCCAATAATGCGGCTGCTATTGGTTCACCCTCATATGCTGCTATCTTTTTACCGTCCACCTCAAGAGTAATTTTTCTTTTCTCCTCCAACTTCCCCAGAATTGGATGGTAAAATATTCTCACGTTTTTTCTCCTTTGTGATTTATAAGCTCAGCCTTGTCAAGCAATAAATTTCTTATCCAGTGGTGGACCATTCCAACTTGAACGCGGAAGGAGTTCATTGAGTTCATCAGCCACTTCTATTAAATCTAACTCGCTAACCTTACCTCTCGTTGGAACAGCACTCTTAATATCCCAA
Source organism: Candidatus Aerophobetes bacterium Ae_b3b (assembly GCA_005223085.1). Taxonomy (GTDB): domain Bacteria; phylum Aerophobota; class Aerophobia; order Aerophobales; family AE-B3A; genus AE-B3B. The sequence continues at coordinate 23,688 of NJBP01000015.1, forward strand.
CCCCTTTGGTTGAAATATCCATCTAACAATTCATCTAATTCCTTTTGAGAAACTATGCTACCTTTAAAGAGTCCGTCAGGAATTGGCTCTTGTGCGAATCTCCAAGATAGTTTGTAATGTTCCCTATTTATGCCTTCACGGACACAAAAAGCCTGTTCAAGAGTATATATTCTCTCTGCAATAAGATTAAGTTCTTTAGTAGTCCAGTCCACCCCAGTGGCTGCTGAGAGGATCTCAACGATATCTTTAAACACTCTTTTGCTTATGGGGAAGTAATATTGTATCCCATCATTCTTACAGCGAGGTAAACAGTCAGCCAATACATTTATATTTTCCTGCCATACAACCATCTTCTCTTTCCCATATATTGTTACAGGATAGGCTATCTTGCTATCGCCAAGTATTTTTTTGCAGGCTTCCGGGTTGCTAATCATACTGGGATCGCCTCTTAAATGGTCACTTCCCCTTGTGCTTGTCATCCTGGACAACGCAAATGCGTATCCTTGTCTTAAGTCGAGGTGACACATCCCTTTAACATGACCGACGTATCTCAGAGCCTCGTCTCCTATAATCCTTCCTGCATTATAGGCCCCCTCGGCCAATACATCCCCAAAACCCTCTCTTTTGGCAATTTTCTGAATCATCTGAATCTGTGCTTCGCCGTTCCCCCATTCCAATTTTACTCCACCAGCATCCTTGTGGGTTATAATACCCCTTTGATACCATTCCATGGCATTGGCTAAGACATGCCCCGCAGACATCGTATCTAAACCTAGATCATTACATAATGTATTTGATTTGAGAACTACCTCTAAATCCGTATTCATGGTCAAATATCCAAGATGTGCAACCGTTTCAAACTCTGGACCAGCAGCTCTATCCCCGGCATAAGAACCAGTCAATATGTTGTATAGGCGGTGACAACTAAGAGGACATGCCGTACAGCTTTTTAACCTAGAGACGTATCGTAAAGTATTATGGCCACTTAATTTATCAATCCCCGGTAAATTCCAACTCTGAAAGTTTTTACACTGGCTTAAACTGGACGACCACTCAGGGTTGTTGAGCACAGTAGTTCCATACATAGAGAAGGCCTTATAGAATGCTTCTGATCTTAACTCATCAAACCGGTGTTTCGCCAGTTTTTCAAATTTTTCTGGCTCGGCGATTTTGACCCCTCTGGTTCCCTTAACTGCGATAGCTTTGAGATTCTTTGACCCCATTACTGCTCCCATTCCGGTACGCCCAGCCGCATTACAACCTTCTGCCATTATGTTCGCAAATCGAACTAAATTTTCACCTGCTGTACCTATACAAACAACCATGGATTGGGCCCCAATATCTTCTTTTAAGGAAACAGTTGCCTTATATACGTTTTTGCCCCAGAATGGTCTTGCATCTCGGATCTCTACTCTTCCATTTTTTATTAAAAGATAAACTGGTTCCTCTGATCTACCAGTAATAATTATTTGGTCGTACCCTGCTCCCTTTAACGCTGCTCCAAAGTGACCTCCACAATTTGAATCACCTATAAGTCCAGTCAGTGGCGATTTCGCGCTGACATTGAATCTACCCGAAGTTGAAGCTAATGTTCCAGCCAAAGGTCCCACACCAAAACAGAGGACATTGTCCTCTCCAAGTGGGTCTATTCCAGGCTTAATTTCATCCCATAATACCTTCATATTAAACCCTCGCCCACCGAGCCATTTCTTCCGGAATCTCGTTACTAGGGGTTCAATAGTAATTTTTTTATTTTTTAAATCCACTCGTAATCTTTTTCCCGTCCATCCATAAACTTCTGGCATCTTATAAACTCTCTATCTATTTGTATCTATTTAATCTTCCTAAGAGTCAAAACTCCTTTGGGACACCATCCTATGCATTTTGGACCATCGGAAGATCCGTCGCAAAGATCGCACTTTACCATTATTATTTTATCTTCCCTTTTGTTGTACCACAGAGCATCAAAAAGGCAGGCACGTATACATTTGAGACATCCACTGCACTTTTTGTCATCAATTACCACAGCACCAGTTTCCACAGCTATTCTGATAGCACCTACCGGGCAAAATTGAATACAAAAACCACATTGGGTGCATATCTTGAGTTGAAAAATTTTTGAGCTTGACCCATTTATCCATTCGCATTCCTTTTTGATTACCTTTATTCCAGACAGAGATGGATTGCACTCTCTATGATGATACAGAGAGCACGCCATTTCGCAAAGGGAGCAACCGACACATTTTTCAGTCGCACTTTCCCCCTCCTTAAGTTCAACACGATATAGTATTTTTATTGTTTTTGCCTTCTCTTTAGTCTCTTTGTCTTGTAGTTTATTCATTTAATTATTCTACATTAGATTATTTCAATTTCCGAACCACTATCCTTAGAAACCTACCTTCAAGTAAACTAGTTTGAATGAATGTACTAAAAATTACTGCTATATTTGGTTTATTCTTTTATTTGCTAATTCTAAATTGTTGTACTTTTTAGCTAAAAATTCATGTAAAGTTTCATGTACGTAAGGATGAGGCCACTCTATCTTAGGACAAGGTCGTCCTGGATCAAAGATCTCCATTGGTATTGATATGAATTTCACTTGAGTAATATATTCAGTTATGAGTTCACCTACCGCAGCTGCATCAGCCATACCGTCAGCAAAGCCAGCAACTACTAACAAGCCTTCTTTATTAGGTATAGGTCCAATGAAGGGTACTCCATCAGGAGTAAAAGCCATAGTCCCTGCCCAAGATCGAATAACATTTACATGTCTTAAAGAGGGAAAAAATCCACATAGATACTCAGCGCATCTCTTTGTTTCAGATAATCTAATGAATTCATCATAATAATTATAATTTCCAGGTTCGCCCGTAGGTAAACCAGGGCCGCCGATTAGTAAATTACCATCTTTGGTTTGTGTAGTACCGTAAGCAAATTCCCCTTCAAAACGAGCTTCAAATGGACAGGAGCGAAGTTCGGGTAATGCCTCGGTAATCATAGCAATCTCCCTTACTGGGATAATTTCTACTTCTTTTGTTAGTTGAGAAGCCCAAGCATTTGTTGCATTTACCACCCACTTAGCTTTAGTTTTACCAATGCAGCTTCTAACCCCTATTACTTTTCCGTTGTCTTCTATTATTTCTTCTATTTTATTATTGGTGCAGATAACTGCTCCATGTTTCTTTGCGGCTCTAGCTAAAAGGTAGGTAAGCTTGAAGGGATTAAGATTCCCATCACTTGGACGATATCTGGAACCGAATACTGTTCTATCTCCGAAGATAGGCATTATTTCACGTGTTTGTTTTTCGTCAAGCAGTTCAATCTCGTTATCCCCTAACTTATGTTGGATTTCTACTAACTTTTTGAGTGAATTCCACTCTTCTTCACTAACAGCTATGTCAAAAGAACCTATTTGCTTGTATTCGAAATCCCCTATTTTGTCCTGTAATTCGAGCAACCTATGAGTATTTAGTTGAGTAAGATTAAGCCTTTTTCTTGTTTTATCTATATTTAATTCTCTACCATATAATTGGACTACCATACCTCCACATCTTCCGCTCGCTCCTGAAGCAAGATTTCCCCGCTCGAATAAGATTACATCAATACCTTCTTTGGCTAAATGATAAGCAATGGAACATCCCACTGCCCCCCCGCCAATTACTACAACATCAGTAGCATCAAAAACTTTCATTTAGATAGTCCTCCTAAAAAATTCCAATTCATAACTTTAATAATTTACTGATATTCTTATAAAGTATTTTTTCTTTGGCTTCTTCTGATATTTGGGCATCAGTAATCTTTGCTAATTCAGCAGCGATGTTGAGAGCTGGGCTACCTGAACCCCATACAATCTTATCATCTCCACATTCCTGCACTGCGGTCTTAATAACCAGCCACTCTGTTGGAGAGCCAGCGGTGTCTAGGTAAATATTTTTGTTTTCCTTTGCCACAAATATCCCCTCTAACCAATCCTCAAATCCAAAGTGTGCCATGATCATTTTGGCATCCGGAAACCTTTTTGCTAAATTACCTATAAGACGTGAACTCGATGTGTTGTTTAAGCGCTTTTTCATCTATCATTCCCCCTTGTGTAAAAGGAGTAATTGAAGCTACAGCCACACCCCCCGTTTTTTTCTTTTCCACTGAGTAACCTCCTTTTTGATGTCTATCTTCTCTTGTTTTCTCAAAGTAACTAAGAACGAAAAAGAGTTGCTTGTAAATCTTTTCAATTCGAATGATGTCTACGGAAGATAGTAAAGCTAAACAACTCAGCAGCCCAATATTCCCGACAATATAGGATCGGATGATCCTGAATGCTATAATCGATTTCCTCGATGAGCAACAAAGGTACATTAGTCTTTATTTCCAATTTCTTCGCAATATACGGCTTTACGAGAATAGGAATTATTTCAGCTTTACTGTATTCTATTTTTTGATCGTGTCTCTCTCTAAGAAGTTTAGATAAAGATCCGCTAAATTTTTTGAAACTCCCTCTTACAATATCCTTTGAAAAAACATCAATAGTATAAACCACTGGTCTTTCATCAGCTGTTCTCACTCTCTCTATAATAAACACGGGAGAGCCTGCCTTTATAGATAGCTTTTTCGCAATAAGTTTATCAGCACTTGTTTTTTGGAGTTTAAAGCTGGATGTTCCAGCTTTAAAACCCGCCAGTTCAATCACCTCTGTTACACTTAAATCTATTTCCAAGGGATTACCTTTTAAAGACTTATAGCCCTTTGTAAATGTTCCAACACCCTGCCGCCTAATGATAAGACCATCTTCTTCTAAAAGTCGTAACCCCTCTCGCACAGTAACACGGCTAACTCCTAGTATCTCGGCAAGCTTAACCTCACTTGGAATTCGATTACTTGGAGTAAAGGCACCCTCCTCGATTAACTGAACTATTTTATTTCTAACTATAAAGGGTAAAGGTTGCCCAAACTTTTTAATCTTTTCCATTGTTAAGCCTATCTGGGTGCTGATGTTGTCAGTCGTTATACGACTGACAATGTATTATTATAGTCTATTTTTTTGATAAGTCAACCCCCCACGATATATCTCGGGACTCTTCCCCTCCGTCGCTGTATTAGTATAGCGGGTAGCGTAGAGCGTATAGAGTAAGTCTGAAAGTGGTAGTCGTTTAGGGTTTTACTATCCGCTAAACGCTATACGCTCTCTTTGGGGAAAGTTCCTTGATACGCGCCAGGCAAAATGGGGTGAATTTGAAATTGACGGTGAGTATGATCTTTGTTATGATTGGACAAGATCACAATTCTTTCCATAAATAAGATAAAACTTCTTGGATAAGCTCTAGAGAGGGTAAGTTTTTAACATGAGACAGGTGATTTCTTTTGATCTGGATGGTACTCTGATCAAGCCTGATTTTAACTATCTAGTCTGGTATGAGATGGTACCCAAGCTTTATGCCAAAAAGCAGGGGATTGAGTTTGAAGAAGCAAAAAGATTGGTAAAGAAAGAGTACGACAGGATCGGCGAGAATGATTTAAGGTGGTACCGGCTTGATTATTGGCTCGAGCATTTAAAACTTAATGAAAGTCAAGAAGAGATACTTGAGAAATACATGGATAAGATAATCCTTTATCCCGATGTCCTGCCCAGCCTGAACCATCTGAAGAGAAGATACAAGCTAGTAATTGCCTCCGGCATGAGTGAAGATTTTATTTGCATTAAATTAAAAAAGAATAATCTCAGCCAGTTTTTTAGCCATATTTTCTCCGCCATTTCTCTGGGATTAATTAAAAAAGAAAAGAGTTTTTATCTTGCTATGTGCAGGAGCTTAAATGTCAAGCCAGCTGAGCTTGTCCACGTCGGCGATCATTATGAGGTTGACTATCTGGTACCCAGGAAAATAGGAATAGAGGCATACTTTTTAGATCGGGAAAACCAGCGGAAAAAAGAGGCTGGAACAGTTAATAATCTGGAAGAGTTCACTAACCACTTGATTCAATGATAATTTTCTTTATGGTTTTTATCTTCGAGATCTCTGCTAATCATAAATGGGAAGAGAAGGGTACAATTTATCTAATTCCTGTGGGCAAGGTAAGCGAGGATTTACGCTCCATTCAGACTTGAAGGTTGGTGGGTCAAAAGAGAATATAACTCAGGTCGTCGATCAATAAAAAGATCGTTATGGTCCGTTAGGTGTTTATTCCGGGAGCTAGCAGGGTCTACGTTAACTGTACCGATGGTTTCCTCTTGAGAGAGTCTCAGTAGTATCCGGCCTTCGGTATTAACTATTTGGCTGGCGCCGGTAAATTTGAGCTCTTTTTGAGTCCCCCGACGTTCTATTCCGGTCCTGTTGGCAGTTATACAGATTATCCGGTTCTCAATGGATCGAGTGACCATAGCCTTTTGACAGAAAGGAAGGATCAAATTTGCTGGATGGCATATAAGCTCAGCCCCTTTGAGAGCTAGAATGCGAGTTGCTTCAGGAAAGATCCAGTCAAAACAGATCATAATGCCCAGTCTGGCTATTTCTATATTAAATACAGGAAACTCCAGATTTCCAGGAGTGAACCAGAACTTTTCTTCGTTGAAGAGATGTACTTTACGATACCGACCAATAAATCCCTCTGGTCCAACTAAGATAGCGGAGTTATAGAAGTTTTCACCTTCTCTTTCAGCAAGTCCTGCCACAATGAAGGCATCCTTTTTTCTGGCAACTCTGGAAAGCTCTTTGGTGGTAAAACCCTCCGGAATCTTCTCCGCTAAAGATTTTACCTCTTTTTGTGAAGTAAAAAGATAACCAGTGGTAAAAAGCTCTGGCAGAACAATAAGATCGAAAATTTCTTTTGAAATGTAATCTTCTACTTTGGTGAGGTTGACTTCAATCTGTCCAAATACAGGACTAAACTGTAGGACGGCTACTTTCATCTCCTCCTCTGTCGTGCAAAGTTGAAAGTATTTTTCCTATCATTTCTTTATTTTTAAATTTTTAGGCCCCGTCACGATGCCTTCTTGCGAGAAGTATGATATCACGCAACTCCTCAATGTTCTTAGCGCGTAGCCAGTTCTTATCAAAATCTGGATCTTGTGCAATTTGTGCAATCGCTGATAGTGCACGCAAATGGAAGTTCCTTTCGTCACGCGAGCCGACTAATACGAAGGCAGCATAGACGGGTGGCAAGTCTTGAGTGAAATTAATACCGGCCTCGCATCTCGCTATAACCAACTCGAACTTGTGCTCACCATCAATAGTTATATGTGGAATGGCCAGCCCAGGTCGTACTTCTGTTGTTGACTCCTTCTCACGCGAAATAAGAGAGTCAAGTAATTGCTTGGGATCAATCTTCAATCGCTCAGCGATTTTCTTTGCCACAATTGTGGAAAATTCTATAAGTGTAATTTGTTTACCTATATCAATTATTTCACATCCTTTCACTAATTTATCAAATCTATCCTCAACTATTTTATCACGCTCTTTTAAAATTTCACGCAGTTCAGTGCCTAGTGAATCACCGGCTATCTCTTTAGCCGTAACACGCTCAACAATATGTATCAAGGCAGACTTGCGCATAGCTATCTCGCGAACATAAATCTTATGCCATATAATGCTGGCAACGATGAATCCACCTGCTGCCAAAAGCGCTACAATGCCCATCTGAGATAAGAGAACACCATAACCGATGAGTCCAAAGATCGGTAACCAGGGATATAAGGGCGAAACGAATGTTGGCTTATAATTCAGAATCCTCGACTCCCGCATAATAATGGATCCCAGCATCACAAGAATAAACAATATGATTATCATAGTGGAGGCCACTTTTACAAGATTTTCCAGGTTGAGAAAGAGTATGACTGTTACCATAAAAATACCGGTAAATATTATAGTGAAATGAGGTGTATTGAATCGCTTATTCACCTTTGTAAAAAATTCCGGTAAGAGTTGGTCACGACTCATTGCCATAGGGTAGCGTGACGCCGCCAATATGCCAGCGTTAGCAGTGGAAACAAAAGCAAGTATTCCTGCGAATGCCATAATTATGCTACCAACTGTGCCAAAGATTTTATATCCACCGGTTGATATGGGGGTAAGTGAATGTGCCAATTGGTGTCCATCGAGCAAACCCACAGTCACAAAAACGGTTAACCCATAAAGGAGCAGTACCGTACAAAATGCCAGGATCATTCCGTAAGGGATATTCTTTACAGGATTCTTGATTTCTTCGGCGATGCTGGCAACTTTTGTGAGTCCAGCAAATGATATAAAGACCAGACCCACTGCTGCAAGTAGTGCGCGCTTATCAAAGGGCATAAACGGTGTATACCTGTGAACATTGAGCGACATTGACCCACGAAAGATATACAGGAATAATAAAATGAAAAGTAGAATTACCAGAAAAATCTGAAATTTCCCTGTGAGTTTTACACTTATCAAGTTGAGAATCGTAAAAAATATACAGAACCCAATAGCAATGAGTTTAATCTGCCATTCGGTAATATTTGGATTGATCAATATTGCAAATGCACCAATGCCAACTAATGCAAATGCACTTTTAAGACTAAGCGAGAACCAACTGGCAAACCCGCCTATTGTACCCGCTGCTGAGCCCATACTGCGCTCAATAAAGAAGTAATCGCCGCCAGCTCTGGGTATAGCCGTGGCCAGCTCAGCTTTGGCAAACAATGTAGGTAAGTATAATATACCCGCCAGAATGTAGACTAAGATCACAGCCGGTCCAACTTTAGCATAAACCAGTCCGGGAAGAATAAACAAACCGGAACTAATCATTGCACCGGCGGCGATGCAAAATACATCAATACCGCCCAGTTGACGGATTAACCTCCTACCTTGATTACTCTGCATAGCTTATTCTCATCCATCTCAATTGCTCATAAATCTTTACTGTCAATTTCGTATAACCGACGCAGCAAATTTCCGCTTATTTCAATTATACATGAGATTCGCTCTTTTATCAAATTTAGAAGAACATACGAACTTCGTATTATCTCTCAGCGGGTCCCCAAGCCAATGTGAGGGGTGAGTATAGAGTCTTTTGATATAACTTAAGGACTGCAACTGCCGAGCCTTTTAGGAATGCACTTCTTCTCTCACAAATAAAAAACCAACTCCCACAAAGAGCAAGAGAATACCAAAAATTTGCATAACTGTGACTAATTCCCCTAAAATATAAAAACCCAATAATGTAGCAAAAAATGGTGTTGAAAGCTCAAGTGCAGAGGATTGAGCAGCTTTAATGCGCTTCAAACCCTCATAGTAGAGGATATATCCTGCCCCCCCTATAACTCCAACCAAGATTTGATAAATATTAGAAAAAAGCACTGAGGAGGTTGAGAGCAGGTAAATCACCAAGACAATTGAAGCGATGAAGAATCTGTAAAATGTAACAACACCCGCATTCATTTGCTTGAGATATTTTCTCATTACTATACCGGTGGTTGCCCATGCAATCGTTGCAGACAACACCACCAGATCATAAACACTCCCCAATCGCAGCATGGATAAATTTGTTAGGGTTTTTGTCGTAACCAGCAAACCCGCAATAATCATAAAAAATATTCCTGCATAATCAAACTTTGTTAGTTTGTCTTCTTTTAAACAAAAAAATCCCATAAAAACGATAAAAATTGGTTGCATATGTCCTATTGAAACAGCATTAATTACTGGAATTTTAGTTAATGCAAAGAAATAGATTAAATCAGCAAATAGTGTTCCCGCCAGGGCAATATAAACGAGTATTGAAAATTGTTTTTTATTGACTTTCAGATTTCCCTTATTGGTAATAAAGGCGTAAGTTAATGCAATTAATGTAACAAATATAGCTCTAACAGTGGAAGTTTCAAGAAAATCTGCGTTTGCATAAGACAATTTAGCAAAAATGGGCTCAAAAGCCCACGCTATACTTGCTCCCAGAGTTGCCAGTATTCCTATTGTTTTCACCTTCATAATGGAGATTTATTTACCCCCTAAAAACACAAAGAATACTGGTATTTTTTAGCACAGACCCACCTTCCCTGGAATATCACTACATTTTTAGTAGTTCATCGATGTTCTATTCTTTTTGCCACTGTTCATAAATCTGCCGTAGTTTTTGATAATTAATTTCTGAAAAACTATTTATAACCATGTCTGCAGAAGATAAATCTTGCTTTCCAGAGTTTGGATTCTCAAAACCAATACATTTCATTCCGGCTGACTTAGCCGCTTCTACACCGTTCTTTGAATCTTCTATTACAATACATTCTTCGGGCTCGGCACCTATAATTTTAACAGCATAAAGAAAAATGTCTGGAGCAGGTTTTCCATTGTTGACCTCATCACCACTAATTTTTGTCTCAAAGAATCTTTCCAAGTTAAACATTTGGAGAACTGTTTCAATGTTTTTAATTGAAGCAGATGACGCTACAACAAGTTTTACATTATTTCTACGTAATTCTTCAATTAACTCAGTTACTCCAGGTATTGGCTTTATATTTTCCTGCGATAATAGACAATCCATGTAGCTAACTCCTTCCCTTTCAACCAATTCTTCAATGGACTGATTAAGCTTGTATTTGTCTTTTATGTATAACCACGTTTCTCTACTCACAGTACCGACAAAAGAATGATGCTCCTCGTCAGAAATGGCTAGACCTAAATTCTTAAAGAGCTTCTTTTCAACTTTAAAATGGATTGGTTCACTGTCAATTATGACTCCATCCATATCAAAAATTATAGATTTGAACATAAAATTACCCCCGAGTTATCCCACCCCAACATGCTTATCATACTTTTCCGCAAAATAACCCTCGATTCCACCTTTTGAGGTCAACTGCTTTATCGTTTTGAATAAGTTCCTTTTCATATTATCTCGTCCTATTTGGTACTTGTCTGAGTCTCATCCCTAATGAAATTTACTGAACAGAATCCTGAATGGTTTCCTCATAACGGCCGCCTAAATGCTTTGCCAGGAACTTCTCTGCGGCTGCATAGAACTTGAGGCGGTTTTCTGGTTTGGCAAATCCGTGACCCTCATCGGGGAAGAGCATATATTCGTATTCGATGCCCTTTTTCTTCATCGCCTCTACAATCTGTTCAGATTCGGCCTGTTTGACCCGGGGATCGTTCGCCCCTTGAGCAATCAAGATAGGGATCCTTATCTCATCGACCTTGAAGAGTGGGGAGCGGGATTTCAAGAACTCTTGCTCCGTGTCCGGATTGCCCACTCTTTTGTGTAACATCGCCAGGAGGGTGGTCCAATAAGGGGGAACCGTTTTAATCCAGGTTATGAGGTTGCTGATGCCTACACCGTCCACCGCACAGCAAAAAAGGTTCGGGGTAAAAGTGGCCCCAACCAGGGCAGCATACCCGCCGTAGGACCATCCAAAAATGGCAACTTTTTTTGGATCGGCAATACCTTCCTCAACAGCCCAGTTGACGGCGTCTACTAGATCATGGTGCATTTTCCCGCCCCACTCCTTGTTGCCGGCATTCAAAAACTCCTTGCCATAACCAGTAGAACCCCGGAAGTTCACCTGTAGGCAGACATAGCCTCGATTGGCCAGCCACTGGGCTTCTGGATGATATCCCCAGCCGTCACGGGCCCAGGGACCACCGTGTACATTTAATACCATAGGTAGGTTGGCTCGACCCTTTCCTGGAGGATAGGTGATATAGCCATAAATAGTCAGCCCATCCCGGGAAGTGAAAGAGATAGGTTTCATCGGTGCTAAAGTATAGTTGTTCAAATCGGGTTGGTGGTCAAAAAGGAAAATTCCTTTTTGTCTTTTGCGGTCAAAGGCGTAAAAGGGTACCGGCCCGTTATCTTTGGTGAAAGCCACCAGCCAGGTATCATCGGCATTGTCCCGATTGTAAACAAAAAAGTCTCCCTGATCGAGTTTTGCTATTGCCTCGAAATCACCTTTTATAGATTCATCTAAAACAATCCATTCGTTGCGGGCTCTATAAAAAGAAACAGCCTGGACTTCGTAGGTATCAGGATGGATCATCACCCCGCTGATGTCATATTGTGAGTCTTCGGCTATCACCTCTATATTCTGGGTGGCAATTTCCATCTTGACTAAGCGGCCAGCGTTGACACCTCGAGAATCCTTCAGGTAGATATACCTGCCATCTTTGGAAAAACTAACCGGACCGCTATTGAGGCTATCTTCCAAATCCCAGGTGACCAGTTTTTTCCAGTCCGCCTCTTCATTTTCCCGGATCATTGCATCAAACCCCCCGTCAGGTTTGGCAACCATAGCACCCCGCACCTTGAAATTTCTATCAGTTAGCCAACCTATAATATTACCTGGATTCTTAGCCACTAGTTCGAGTTCACCGGAAGTTAAATCAAGATGATATACATGGTGGACCCTTGGGTTCTCTTTGTTCATGGCAATCAAGAGTTCATTAGGAAAATGTTTGCTCCGGGCAGTAATCCGAACCTGGACATCATCAAATGGGGTAAAATCCTTGATTTCATCTGTTTCAAGATTCACCCCATAAAGACGCCAGTTCTCATTTCCACCAACATCTTGAAGATACATTATGTGTCTACTATCTTGTGCCCAAAAATAGATGCGTATTCCACGGTTGTCATCTTTGGTGACAGACCTGTCATCCTCAGCCCCCACAGTCCTCACCCAGACATTCAATACATTGTCTAGAGGAGCAAGATAAGCCAGCAGTTTTCCATCAGGTGAAATTGTGGGAGCAGCTTTGACTGGATTTCCAAAAAGTACTTCTCTGGGAATGAGTTCAGGTTCAGTTGCCAAGCAAGGAGAAGTCAGAAGCGCTACTCCACTCCAAAGCATAACCAGGATGAAAATCCAAAATGACTTCAAATACTTCATTGCTTTTCCCTCCTTATGTTTGTTAAATTGTCAATTTCGTATGACTGATTCTTATGATGAATATCTGGCCTGCATGCAATTAACCACTTATATAGAAATCCGCCCATTACATCCGCTGAAGCCAAATTAGCCTAAAACTCGGTGATTGTCAATCTATCGGTAGGTAGTTAAACGGCTTGACACGTCTATCTGGAGTCTAAGAGACCCCGGAGGCCTCTGATGGGAAACCCTTTTGATACTATTTTTCTTCTCTATAGTAGAAAGAAATAAAGAAAAGTAGATGAGCCAAAAAACCAAATGAACTCATTAGAATACCGATGATAACAAACAAAAGAAGCTCTTTATTAACTAAAGGACGTCCAAATTTCAAAAAATAGAAATAGTTAAGTAAAGCTAATGTTTGTACCAATGTAAGAACAGAAGAACCCATGGTAGCTAAAAATGTTGCTTTTTTTAGCTTCATTAGCTCCCTATGAAGAATTTCTTTATAAAGAGCAGCAAAGAAAAACAATATAAATACTGCACTAAACCAGGGTCTAATTGCATTAATATAATGAATCAAAACTGGATAAGGTAAAATATTCATATTAAAGAGACGTAGTAAAGTCTCTACTTGTGTTACCAATCCTGCAAAAGAACCTATTATGACTAAAAGAGTTGCTATTCTTAGTTTTATTTGGTCTTTATGAACATACTGTCTATAAAAAGCAATAAAGAAAAATGCTATAGTTAATCTGGCAAGTAAAAACATTATTCCATTCACTCTTGCAAGAAAAAGATTTGTGAAAATACGAGGAAAAAAGGTATTCGTAGTTGTCATGGCAAAAATATAGGACATACCAATTATTGCTAACAATGTTGCCTTTCTCAATTTCATCTTCCTTCTCCTTTACCTTGGCAGAAAAATCTAGCAAATTTTACTGATTGTCGGCCTATCAAGTCCCACGAGACTGAAGACGAAAGCCGATAAGAAGCCACATAGTTAGTCTGTAGGTTCAATTTACCCTCTATAAGTATTTTGCTTCTAATAAATTTTTGTCGTAAGGCGCCCTCCTTGCAGGGCATTCTTTCCTTGGACATAACTGACAACTTTCAAACCTAATTTCTGTGGGGAAATATATTCCGGATACGGATTTATTGGGAATCATTAAGAAACTATCGGTCAGCTTAACTCCAATCAAATTTTCTACATTACCAAAAATTGAAAACAATTGTTTTTGTTGCTCTATGGGCCACAAATCTTGGGATCCTGCTCCGGGGCTCATTTTTGACATTTGTCCCAGTGCATATTTTCTTTTTAGATAATTACTAAGATATTTTCTACCAGCCTCTAAAGCCATCTCTTTGACTGTATCCAGCCAAAATCGTCTCATAAAATCATCGGTGGCAGCTACTATTTTCTCTAATTCACTTCCACATGTGGCAATATAGGGAAAAACTCTTTCTATTTTGTCTAAATTAACCCGAAGAACACGGCTGGTAAAGGTTACTCCTCCAATATTCACGGTGTCGCAGTCCTTGTATTGAATGTAGGAAACTTCATAGACAGCTTTGGGCTTGGCTAGAGGAGCAACGTGGTCGACGAGATGTTGAATATCTTTGGCATCTTCGCTTTCTTTATCTATGTGTAACCTTGCTAAAAGTGTATCCATATCCAATTGAAAAGCTATATCATTGAGTACTTCCATTTTTGGATCCCCTAATCTTAAACGCAAAAATTTCTAATAATGTTCTCAGGCTTTGCAAAGCGGCAAAGCCGTGTTAACGGAAGAATAAACCACTTTTCTTTTTTAATCAAGTGCTTCAGAAAGTTTACGCTTTTCAGTATACTACGGGATCTAATGAGCATAAAGGCTACCATATGGACGATGGGTATAGGGAATTAACTTCACAAATTTATCCTTTAGAATTTCTTTCAAGTTCAAGTGGATAATCGACAAAAGA
>NJBP01000016.1 GCA_005223085.1 Candidatus Aerophobetes bacterium Ae_b3b
GGACTCTATATACTTAAAAATGTGAGTGACCATAGAACTGTCCTTATATACGATGAGATCAATGAAGTATAGATTTTTCAGCACCTTTTATCGCCTCCTGTAAGTACGATGTGGTAGGTATCTCACCTTCCAGTACAATGACTACCGCACTTACACTATGGCTGAATTCTAACTGTTCTTTAATGTTGACATTGTGCTCAATATACAACTCATGCTTGGGTAAATGGTAATGAGTCCTTAACCATTTTTCTTTCTCCTCATGCTGACCAATAATAATCCATACTGATGGTTGTAGTCCTGACGCTAGAGATCCTAAGTGGTTAACTTCTACTGTTTCATCATCCTCAGAATCATCAATCCAGGCACTAGATTTCAGCTGCTCGCCGTCATATATGATGCCATCAGCTACCTCTTCAGCTGTAGATCTGTTATATTGTTTTAACAAGGTGTCAACTGCTTTTTTAAAAGTTTGGATTTCCAAAATGGGTATCATCAATATATTTGGAGAACCTTGATGAAAGAATTGTAAATATTCTTAATTTTATGAAATAGTGAACAGATGAATTTCTTATTTCTTTAATATTTTCAATAAATGTCTTAAATGGTTCTTTGATTTGCTTGGAGTCCGATAGTAGGATAAGTGTTTTCTTATCCGACCTTATTATAGATGGAATTTTTTCAATTTTATACTCTAAAGAAAGATACCGCCCTTTCTTCTTTCCATTTAGTATTTCTATCTCGCCAGGGGATAATACATCTTTGTTTCTTAAACTGAAATCATATCCAACGCTATTCACAAATGCTTCAACAAAAGAAAAAAAACTCAGAATGGAAAGCCTAGCATAAGTAGCCACATCTTGGTTTGCAGTGCGTAATATCTTATTAACCAATTTCGGATCATCAGTTTTATTTGATTCTTTCCAGAATCTAGCATATGCGTGCATGTTTTCATAAGATTCTTCTGAAAGTGCTAATATAAAAAAAGCATCTCTTAATAAGAATTCTTCTTCAATACTACCAAAACCAGCATGATGGCCGATACCAATTCTTGCATGAAATGGGAAATCTTCGGGAAAACCCATATTCGAACAATCCATAACCTTCTGAAGCCAACCGCATTCCAATCCCCACGAATATGGTTCTCTGTTTTTATCAAAAAATTTATTAAACTCTTCAGTGATTTGCTCTACGGGTATTTTGGGTGGAAATGATTCTTTATACCAATCAACTACCTTTTGAAGATGGTTTATTAAGATGGGGCCTTTATTAACAATTTCATCTTCATCTGCTTTATTTAAAAATTCTGAGGTTTCAACTAAACTTTCTCTGACAGTTTTATTGGAAATTCCCCCCTTGTCTTTTGGTGCGAGGGAAGTCATTAGTTGAAGATAGACTAAATGAACGGTTAATTCCTTTCTTATCGGTACATATTGTTTCATAATGCCACCTTAATGGGCAATGCCGTATAACGGAACTCGGGTTTGCGAAGTTGCGAAGCAATTTGCGAATTGCGTTCAGCAACGGCGCAAACTCGAAGTTAGGCGAAGTGGCGCTTCGCCACGAGTCTAACTTCGGGCGAAGCCCGAGTCCCGTTAAGCAAAATGAAGCGAAGCGACATTTTGCTTAACTATTTATATCCGAATTTCTTCGTTTATGCTCCCAAATTGGCATATTTTGCAAAGTGCTTCGTTTATGCACGATTCTAGGTGAGACCTCAAATTGTAACTTTTTGTTGTCATTTTCTTCCAAAATCGAAAGGGCTTTTAATCCGTCCAATATCTCGCTAGCTGAGGTGAGTATAAATTCTGTAGTTTTCGAACTCTTATGTCCAAGTAGTTGTTGAATGTATGGCAAATTTGTACCACCTTCTAAAAGATGGATAGCGAAACTATGGCGCAAGGTGTGAACTGTCACAACCTGTCCCAGAGGATTTGGTTTACTGTAAAAACTGGGCCATCTTTACAGACCCGCAGATATCCTTCTCTCGCTCTCACTACACATCCAAGACAAGCGCCTATTCCGCAGCCCATCCTCTGTTCCAGTGAAATCTGAGAGGGTAGTCTATATTTTCTACTGAGCTGAGCTATTTTTTTTAACATTGGCACAGGGCCACAGGCAAAGACTAAGTCTGGCTTAGAATATCGGAGTAAAGTTTCAGCCAAAAAATCGCTGACTAGCCCTTTATAGCCCCAACTGCCGTCCTCGGTGGCTATTTTAACTGTGGCCCCCAAGTTCTTAAAATCTTGGGCACATAAGATTTGCTTTCTTGTCCGGGCTCCAAGAAGAAGGGTTATCTTGGGACGGTAACTCTTAGGAGGCGTCTGGTCACTGATTTTCGAATCATGGTTAAGTAGCCTTTTTGCCAGAAAATAAAGAGGTGCTACCCCTATGCCACCAGCCACCAGGATGACTTTCCCGAAATTTTCCTTTAATTCAAATCCTTGCCCTAAAGGGCCCAAAAGATCAAGTTTCTTACTCTTTTCCTTTTTGGATAGAAGATCTGTTCCTTTACCCACTACTTGGTAGAGGATCTCGAGCTTCTCATCCTCGGGGTTATAGATGCTAAAGGGCCGCCTTAGCAAAAAAGCTGACCCGGCCGTCACTTTAATGTGTACGAACTGGCCTGGCTGCGCATTCTGGCAGATTTCGGGAGAATTTAAAATTATCTTAAAATAGTTAAGAGTAATATTTTTATTGGAGAGAACCTCAGCTACAACCTGGTACATTCTCTTTTCTCCGTTACATTATACCAACATTTTTAAACAATTCAAGGCCAAGGTTGACAGGACCGTTTGTTTAAGATAAAATTAAGTACCCCATGAGGAAGAAGATGTAGATGGGTGTATAGAGAGGTAAGCAAACGCTAACCAAAGTGAATAGGCAGCTTTGTTGAAAGAGAAATTACTAGAGAAAATAAGTGGGGTCGTATCTGAGCTATGTCTGGAAAGTAATTATGGAATAAGAAAGGATGTCTTTGAGGCGCTTCAACTGGCCGAGAAAAAAGAGGAGGAAAGACTCGCCAAATTAGTTTTAGGCAAGTTAATCGAGAACATAAAAATTGCCGAGGCCGAAAAAGTTCCTGTGTGTCAGGATACCGGGGTAGCGGAGGTCTTTGTAGAGGTGGGTAAAGGAGTAAGTATCCAAGGTGACTTATTGGAAGAAGCTATATCTCGGGGAGTAAGAGAGGGCTATGAGGGAGGTTACTTACGAAAATCTATGGTAGATGATCCCCTTTTCTTACGCCAAAACACCCAGGATAACACTCCAGCCCTGATTCACTTTCAATTTAACTCCTCTTTTAGGGATAGAATAAGAATAACTCTTTTTCCCAAAGGGTTTGGTTCAGAGAATGTGGGAAAAGTAGCTATGCTAACTCCTGACGAGGGCAGAAGAGGAGTAAAAAGGTTCATCCTGAAGGTAGTTAAACAGGCAGGGGCCAATCCCTGTCCACCTATCATTCTCGGGGTAGGGATAGGAGGAACAATGCAGACTTGCATCTTTCTAGCTAAGAAAGCGCTGCTTCGTCCCTTGGAAGCGAGGAACCCGACAGCAAGCTATGCCCTCTTGGAGGAGGAACTGTTAAGAGAGATCAATCAATTAAAAATAGGGGTGCAGGGTTTAGGAGGATTGACCACTTGTCTGGGGGTTAATATAGAACATTTCGCCACTCATATGGCAGGTCTTCCGGTAGGGGTGAATATCAGTTGTTATGCTCTAAGAGAAGCTACCAGAGTTCTTAATGTATAGACGGTTAATTTTCTATGCTTATCTTAGGTATTGATGAGGCTGGAAGAGGCCCGGTAATAGGTCCTCTGGTTATTTGTGGAGTACTGATAAGGCAGGCTTGTCTCGCAGAGCTTATAAAAAAAGGAGTAAGAGACTCAAAATCTTTAGTTTCTTCCAGGAGGTTAAAACTAAAAAAGGAGATTGAACTCTTGGCGCAAGACTATGAGTTAATCATTATCTCCCCCCAACAAATTGATAAAAAGGGGCTAAATGATTTGGAGCTAGAAAGCACAATCACTCTCATAAGAAGATTTCATCCTCATCGTGTTTATGTAGATGCACCTACTCGAAATTGTAACTCATACAAAGAGAAAATCAGGGAACTCCTTGGTTCTGAGACGAAAATAGAGTTGGTAGTAGAGAATTTTGCCGATCAAAATTATCCTGTGGTAGGAGCTGCTTCAATCTTGGCTAAAGTGGAAAGAGACAGAAGAATATCTAAACTGAAGGAGAGGTATGGATCACTGGGGTCGGGTTATCCTTCGGACCATCAGACGATTAATTTTTTAAGAGAATACCTTCGCCAGCATAAGGGTTTTCCTCCCATAGTCAGAAAAAGGTGGAAGACTCTAAAAAGGATCTTAGAGCAGGAATTCTGAATTATGGGAATTTCCCTCTTGAATATCTGGGGAAGGAGTGATGCGGCAGACAAAATGGGGAAGAAAAATTTGTGGGTGCTTGGGGTAGTTATCACGGCAAGTCTTACCCTACTCGTAAGTTGTAAGAGAGAAGAGGGACGATATTCTTTGCGCACCACGGTAAAAGAGACTCCACTTTTAGAGGCGCAAGGGGTCAATTTAGTAGGATGGGATGAGAAGGGTAGAAAGTCCTGGGAACTTCAAGCTAATTCTGGTGTGCAGTTTACTCAACGGATGAGCTTTAGCCAGGTGAAACTCAATCTTTTGGAAAATGGTAGGCCTGCCTCGGAAGGAGTGGCACAAAGGGTTACTATGGACACTCGTACCTCAAATCTTGTTCTTAAAGGAGATGTCAAGTTTGTTTCCTATGTCGACGGAGCCGAGCTTTTTACTTCTGAGCTGGAATGGATAGCCTCAGAAAAAAAATTACAGACAGAGAAGAAGGTTTTCTTAAAAA
This sequence comes from Candidatus Aerophobetes bacterium Ae_b3b, assembly GCA_005223085.1. GTDB lineage: Bacteria > Aerophobota > Aerophobia > Aerophobales > AE-B3A > AE-B3B. The sequence goes on from NJBP01000016.1 coordinate 4,882, forward strand.
GGGAGAATCTTTTTATAGAGGGATGGGGTCTGGTTGCAAATTCTGACCTATCTCAGATAGAGATTAAGAACAACCCTACTACCAGACTTATTGAAAGTAAATCTTCACCGTAACTATTTAGCCACAGATTCACGCAGATGAACACAGATTGATTAATTACTTGACCCCGTAGAAAATTATTAGTATTGAGAAGATTTATACGCGTATCGAGGGACTTTCCCCAAAGGAGCCTTATATCAGCCACCTTAACGAGTCAGCTCTGCAGGCTTTGAATTTAGGGGGAGCAGTGAGCGAAGCGAGCGTTGAGGGGGAATATTTTCCCCCTCAAGAATAGTTGAGGAAAAGAAAGACGTGTTGTCTGAGGAGGGAAACGACGAGTTTCACGTCTTTCCCGAGACGAGAAGACGAGCAGAAACAATCGAAAGTCGATATACAGCGACGAAGGGGAAGAGTGCCGAGATATTCTTGACGGAGGATGCGAATGAAGAAAAAAGTCGGACTACTTCTGGGGATGGGATTAATTGTCTGGGTGGTTATGAGCCTCTCCTCGATAGTCTTTGCCCAGAAAGAGTTAGTAGTTAGCAGCTCCCAGCAGAGAATAGACTATGCCAATGGGATACTCTTTTATGAAGGCAAGGTTAAGGCTACCTGGGAGGATCTATTATTGTTGTCGGACGAGATGGAGGTGTATCTAACTAAGGATAATGATTTAAAAGAGATTATAGCCAAGGGAAATGTTAGTATTACCCAGGGGAACAAAAAAAGGCAAGCCACCGGCCAAATGGCTACTTATACAGGTGAGGATAATAAACTTATTATACAGGGTAATGCTCACTATCACGATGAGCTAGGAAATGATCTACTGGCAGAAAAAATAACCGTTTGGATAGGAATGGAAAAACTCGAGGCGGAAGGAACCCCGGTTCAGGCGACTTACGCATTAGGATCATTAAGAGAGGAAGAGGAAGTTGGTTCTCAGGGTGAAAAATCTCAGTAAGAGCTATCAGAAAAAACTGGTAGTAAATAAAGTTTCTCTTAAGGTATCCCAGGGTCAGGTAGTCGGTCTTCTGGGACCTAATGGAGCAGGAAAGACAACCACTTTTTTTATGATTGTGGGTTTGGTCAAGCCCAGCCAGGGTAGGATTTTTTTAGGAGACGAAGAAGTTACTCATCTTGCTACATATCAGAGGGCGAGAAAAGGCATTGCTTATCTTCCTCAGAGACCCTCCGTATTTCAAAAACTTACCGTCAAGGAAAATCTTTTGGCCATTTTGGAAACCCTTGATCTCTCCGCGGGGGAACAGGAGGAACGGGCAAATTATTTACTCACTGAACTAGGGATTACCCATTTAGCGGAGCAGAGGGCTTATCTCCTTTCCGGTGGAGAACGTCGAAGAGTGGAGATAGCAAGAGCCCTGGTTACTTCTCCTTCTTTTATCCTCCTCGACGAGCCCTTCGCTGGAATCGATCCTATTACCGTCTCAGATCTTCAAACAATTGTCTTTGAGTTAAAAAGAAAAGGAATAGGAATACTCATTACCGACCACAATGTCAGAGAAACTCTTCAGATTACAGATTCCTCTTACATCATGCATCAGGGCAAAATTCTTATGTCCGGGAAAAGGGATGAGCTCACCCAGGATAAAACCACAAGAGAGATCTTTCTGGGGGAAAACTTCAGGCTTTAGGAAACAGAGCTCGATCGTCAGAGTCCTTTTAAAGATAGGAATACTGACCTACTTTCTGGTTGCAGTGATTCCCTCGTTTGCTCTGGAGAAAACTCCTCCGGTCAACCTTCAGGCAGATCGCCTTTACTGGATGGGCAGATCAGTTACGGGGCAGGGAAATGCAGAGTTGGAATATAAGGATATCCAGCTTAAGGCTGATGAAATAGTAGTGAATTTGGACAGTCTCGATCTAACGGCAAGGGAGGAGGTTGATCTTCAAATTCGAAACCGACGACTGACAGGTAAGGACCTAAGATACAATTTGAGAAGTGAGACTGGAACAATTCAAAGTATAAGATGGAAAGAGGGTATTTTCTTTTATAAGGCAGAAAAGGCACATTTTTCCTCTGAGGTGGTTGATCTGAAAAAGGTTGATTTTACTACCTGTGATCATTCCCTTCCCCACTATAAGATGAGAGCGGGAACAGTTAAGGTGTACCCAGCCGACAAGATCATAATGAAAGGTGTGACCCTTTACCTGGGAAGTTTACCTATTTTCTGGACTCCTTATCTCATCCAGTACCTGCATAAGGAGAACCGGGTAATGCTTCCCAATCCTGGATATAGTGATTTTTCCGGGTGGTATGTTCAGACAGGATATTATTTTTATAGCTCAGCCCATTTTCAAGCAAAACTGAGGCTTGATTATAGAGAGAAGAAGGGCTGGGGCGAAGGTCTAGATGTTTTTTATGAATCAAAAGCCGGAGAGGGCGAGATAAAGACTTACTATGTAAAAGAGGCTGATACCAAAGAGGAGAGATGGACCTTAAGGTTAAGACACCGACATTCTCTGTCTAAATCTATTGATCTTAAGGTTCGTTTGGATCGTCTTTCGGACAAAAATTTTCTTGGCGACTATTTTGATGAAGAATACAAAACTTCCTATCTACAGCTCGGACACCGGGGGTCCGGCTATAATGTGACAGTGTTAGCAGAACCTTCGGTAAATCCCGACTTTGAGCGAGGATTCATAGAGAGGCTACCTCAGATAAGGCAGAACCTTGAACCCCGAAGGCTGGGTAAATCCGGTTTTTATCTGGGTCAGGCCGCCGAAGTTACCAATTTTAGAAAAGAAGATAAGAATATAGTTCGAGCTGACTCTTTTCTAGATCTTTCCTATCCTTTCACCGCTTTGAAATATTTTAGACTTCGGCCTAAACTGGGATATCATCTCTTCCAATACTGGTATACCAAGGACCAAAAGAAAGAAGAGGGATATCGAGGCATGCCTTACCAAGAACTAGGTCTTTTTTTTAGGATCGGGGGTAAATTTGGAAACTACAGCCATACGGTGAGGCCTTCCTTGAGCTATTATCATTCCTCTGAGATAAAAAGCGATTTCTCCTTGCCCTTTAGTTTAGGAGATCACGCTAAGAACACCCACTCGGCGAATTTACTGAAGCTAGATCTTCGAAATGACCTTTATCACCGAAAAAGAAAGCTTATTTCCGCAAGAATCAACCTGGATTACGATTTAACTAAGGAAAAGGAAAGATTTTCTCCGCTAGAGGGAAAAGTCTATCTAACTCCCCCAGTACCTCATTTAAAACATCTTTATCTTTACCTTCTCTATCATCCTTATGCTAAGGAATATAAAAAGATAGAAAGTGATTTAAGTCTCGGGGGGAAAATCTGGAATTTGACTTTAGGATTAAGAAAATATACCGATGACCGGGTAACTGATTTTGTTACGCAGGGGGGGATCAAATTGGGGAAAAATCAAATTGCTGCTTCCCTCCGTTACGATCTAGAAGGAAAAAAAATGCGGGAAGAGGTTTATTCTTGGCAGCGAGATTTGCACTGCTGGGCGGTGAGGTTATTCTTAAAGAATAAGTATGGGGCTAAGTTAGAAAAGGAATACTGGATCATGTTCTATATAAAGGCTTTCCCTCATCGCTGGATTAGATATCATCCAGAGATGGAAGAGTTAGAATACGGATAATTCAGAATTTAAATTTGGTGATTAGGAATTAACAACTCCTAATGGCTGAACACTGACTATTCTGAGGGTAAATGCTCAGTAAACGCCGTGTCACATTGAATTTTCAGGGTAGCCGCACCCTTTGGGGTGCGCAGGCTAGGATTTTGCGCAGGCTGAAGCCTGCGGCTACCGGCGACTACCAAAAATGACGGGGTTCACTGAATACTTACCTGTGGGGAGGTATAGATGAAGGTCTTGGTTATAGGGGGTGGAGGAAGGGAGCATGCTCTGTGCTGGGAACTGTCTCGAAGTCCCCAGGTTGAGGAAATCTTTGCTGTTCCTGGGAATGCTGGCATCTCAGAGATTGCGCAATGTAAAAAAATAGAATATGAAAAAAACTTTTCTTCTCTAGCGGGTCTGGTAAGCAAGGAGGGAATAGGCCTCACCATAGTGGGACCAGAGGTTCCTTTAGTAAATGGAATAGTGGATTACTTTCAAAAAAAGGGATTAGTTATCTTTGGTCCTTCCAAGGCGGCAGCCTTATTGGAAGGAAGCAAGGTATTTGCTAAAAGATTTATGAAAAAATACCATATTCCAACGGCTGATTTTAAAGTGTTTTCAAATCCGGATAAAGCTATTGCTTATGTAGAGAAAAGGAAAGCTCCTATAGTGATTAAGGCTGATGGTCTGGCAGCCGGCAAAGGGGTGTTGGTGGCTGAGACACCCCAAAAGGCCGTGAAGGCAATAAAGCTAATTATGGAAAAAAAGGCCTTTGGTGAAGCTGGAAAGAGAATACTAGTGGAGGAAAAACTTTTTGGGCAGGAAGTCTCTTTCATTGTTCTCACAGATGGGAAAACTGTGAGGCCCCTTGTTTCCTCTCAGGATCATAAGCCCATCTATAATCATGACCAGGGTCCTAATACAGGAGGGATGGGAGCTTATTCTCCTGGTCCTATTTCTGCCTCGCTCCATAAGAAAATAATGAGGAGAATTATAATTCCTACCCTGCAAGGGATGAAGGAGGAGGGAAGAGAGTTTAAGGGTGTTTTATATGCTGGTCTGATGATTAAAGGGGCAGACCCTAAAGTCCTGGAGTTTAATGTTCGTTTTGGGGATCCCGAGACCCAGGTTACTCTTCCTCGCTTGAAGAATGATCTTTTGGAGGTTCTTCTGGCCGTGCAAGACCAAAGTCTCAACCAGGTCCATCTTGAGTGGCGTCCTCAGGCTGCAGTTTGCGTTATTCTTGCCTCGCGTGGTTACCCTGGTAGTTACGATAAAGGCAAACCCATAAAGGGTTTGGAGAAACTGTCTCGATTATCCAATATCTTTACCTTTCATGCAGGAGTGAAGAGAGAAGATCATCGGTTGGTAACCAGTGGAGGTAGAGTGCTGGGGGTCACAGCTCTGAGTAAAAATTTGAAGGAAGCCATTCGGCAGGTCTATCGAGCAGTAGATAAGGTTTACTTTGAAGGAATGTATTGCCGGAGGGACATAGGCTACAAGGCCCTGGGGAAAAAAAGATAAAAATCATGGTTGACAAAAAAATCTATTGTAATAAGATAAAACAATGACCGACATTGTTTCGTGGCAAAAATTTAAGCAAAGGAGTTGACAAAAATGCTTCAGTTCTTGATCAAAGGCGGTCCAATAATGGTTCCTCTGGTATTTTGCTCCATACTTGCACTGGCTATCATCATTGAAAAGTTCATGAGTCTGAAGATAATCGAATCCAAAGCTGATAAGTTCATGGAGAGAGCACTGGGAATTCTTAACAGTGATGAGGAAAGGAAGATAGACAAGGTTCTTGCCTTGTGCGAGATGACTTCTTCTCCACCGGCTCGTATTCTGCAGGCGGGTATTGAGAAAAAAGAGATAGGAAGGGCAGAAATCAAAGAGGCTGTGGAGGACGCCGGCGCTATAGAAGTACCTCATCTGGGGAGATACCTGGTTATTTTGAGTACTATTGTCACTATCTCGCCTCTTTTGGGCCTGCTGGGAACAGTAAGAGGAATGATCATTGCCTTTAATGTGATTGGTGTGGCGGGGGTAGGCGAGGCAGGAGCCCTAGCAGGAGGGATCTCCGAGGCTCTATATACTACTGCCTTTGGCCTTAGCATAGCTATTCCCGCCCTGGTTTTTTATAATTACTTTACTCACCGAACAGATAGGCTGGTTCGGAAACTGGAGAATTTCTCCGGTGAGTTCTTAGAATTGTTGGCCAGGAGGTAAAGATGCGTTTTCGTCACCCAAAATCACGAGTAGAAGCAGCATTTAATCTCACTCCCCTCATCGATGTTGTGTTTTTGCTGCTTATATTCTTTATGCTCACCACCACTTTTCGTACCATTTTTCAGGGAATAAAGGTAGATTTACCCACTACTACCACACCGCAGGAAAAAATGAAGGAAAATATTGTCATCTCCATTACCAGGGACAATCGTATCTACCTTGGTGCAAAAAGAGTAAAAAAATCAGCATTGGTTAAGCTTCTAAAAAGTAGATTAAAGGGACGCCCAGGTCTGGTTATCATTAATGCCGACAAGAGTACCCGGCACGGTCAAGTGGTGGAGATCATGGATCTGGCTAAACAAGCTGGAGCTGGTAGACTGGGTATTCTCACTTCTTATGTAAAGGTGGTGAAAAAAGGTGAATGAAAAAAAACGATTTAAATTGACTCTTCTCATTTCCTGTGCAGTTCATTTTTCCCTTATTCTTTTGTTCCCTAGCTTAGGGGTTTCTCTTAAACCCCTTCCCAAATATGTAGAAGTATCTCTGGTTAAGGTTCGCCCTAAACCTGCGCCTGCCCGGGTAGTTACGGTACCAAAGAAGAAGGAAAAGGTTAAGGTGGTAGAAAAAAAGAAAGTACCCACGGTAAAAAAAAAGGAAACACCTAAGGTAGTCCAAATAAAGAAAGAGGCTGTGGGGGAGAAAGCCACTGGCCAGATAGAAAAAGGAGGAAAACCTCCTGGAGGTAAGGTCGACGCAGCACCTCCAAAAGAGACAAGATTGGCCGCTAAGGTCTCCCCGGTAAAGATCTCTGCGCAACCAGGCCCAAAGCTTCCCACTCTTCCTCCTCAGGTGAGAACTGAGAGTGAGATTAAAGTTCCTTTAATCGGCCGTAGTGATGAACCCACTATGGGGACCGGAATTAGCGAGTATGCTCTTCAAGGAGAAAGAGCTATCATACCGGGAGAAAGGTCTCTTCCTGGTGGTGGAAAAGGTGTTAGCGGTGAAGGAATCCTTCCTCAAGGTACCGGGCTTCCCTCTAAAGTTCCTTCCTCTATTGGAGGAGGAGGAATCTCCTATCAGGTAGGGGAAGGGGAAGGAGTCGGAGAAGGACCGGGGCGTGGAATTAGAGGACCATTAGGTGAAGCCGGCCGAAAAATCGAGAGGCAAGTGGAACCTCCTTATCCGGAATGGGCCCAAAGACAGGGGATAACGGGTGTAGTAGAGGTAAAATGCTGGGTACTGCTCAGTGGAGAGGTGAGAAATGTTGAGATCTCCCAATCCTCGGGGTGGCCCAGATTAGATGAACATGCCTCCCAGTCTCTAATGATGTGGAAATTCGGGCCCATTAAAGAGGAAAAAATACAATGGGGGATAGTTCCCTTCCGTTTTGAATTTCCGAAGGAATAAAAGGGTTTTCAAAAGTGGATATGTCTCATGGGGGAAAATAAATTTCAATTAGTATCGGACGTTAAACCCAAAGGAGACCAACCACAAGCCATAAAGAAACTATGGGAAGGTGCAAAAAAGGGATATAGAGAACAAACTCTAGTTGGTGTTACCGGATCAGGCAAAACGTTTACTATGGCCAATGTGATCCAGGAACTACAAAAACCTACCCTGGTTATCTCTCACAATAAGACCCTGGCTGCCCAACTCTTTAGTGAGTTTTCCTCGCTATTTCCTGACAACAGAGTGGAGTACTTCGTTTCTTATTATGATTATTATCAGCCTGAAGCTTATGTCCCCCAGACAGATACCTACATTGAAAAGGATGCCTCTATTAACGACAAGATCGACAGAATGCGGCACTCGGCTACCCGTTCTCTTTTAGAACATCGAGATACTATAATTGTAGCCAGCGTCTCCTGCATCTACGGCTTAGGTTCTCCCGAGGATTACCGGGAGATGATATTAGCCATAGAAGTGGGAGAGGAGGTGGAGAGGTCAAAAATTCTCAAGAAATTGGTGGAAATGAGGTATGAACGAAACGATATTGATTTTTCACGGGGAAAATTCCGAGTAATAGGGGATATAATCGAGCTTTTTCCTGTTTATGAGAAGGAGGCAGTAAGGATAGAGTTATGGGGGGATGAAATAGAAAGGATCTCCTTGTTTGACCCTGTAACCAGACATACAAAAAAACACCTGGAGAAAGTCTATATCTATCCTGCTACTCATTATCTGGCTCCTCCTGAGAGGTTAGAGTACGTTCTGGAGTCAATAAGAAAAGAGCTCAAGCAGAGACTCAAAAAACTGAGATCTCAAGAGAAACTTCTGGAGGCTCAGAGACTGGAGTCAAGAACTAACTATGATTTGGAGATGATAACAGAGGTGGGTTACTGCACGGGCATAGAGAACTATTCTCGCTATTTTTCTGGTAGAGCTCCGGGTGAGCGCCCTTCTTGCCTTATCGATTATTTTCCTAAGGATTATTTGCTTTTTATCGATGAATCTCATCAGACGATTCCTCAGCTTCATGCTATGTATGGGGGTGATCGATCGCGCAAGGATAATCTGGTAAACTATGGGTTTCGTCTCCCTTCAGCTTACGATAATCGTCCTCTAAAATTTAGTGAATTTGAGAGCCTAATTAGTCAGGTCATCTATGTTTCAGCTACTCCTTCTGTTTATGAATTAAAAAGGAGTTCACAAATAGCGGAACAGCTTATTCGTCCGACGGGGCTGGTTGATCCCAGGATTAGGATAAAGCCTGCTACTCGGCCGGTAGATGATCTATTAGAGGAGATAAAAAAGAGAGTGGAAAAATCTCAGAGGGTTCTGGTGACTACTTTGACTAAAAGGATGGCCGAGGATCTTACCGCATATCTAGAGGATTTGGAAGTGAGGGTACGATATCTTCATTCTGAGGTGGAGACTATAGAAAGATCTAAGATCTTAAGAGAGTTGAGATTGGGACAATTTGATGTTCTGGTGGGTATTAATCTCCTGCGAGAGGGGTTGGATCTACCTGAGGTATCCCTGGTAGCCATTCTGGATGCAGACAAAGAAGGTTTTTTGAGGTCGGAGACCTCGTTAATCCAAACAGCGGGAAGAGCGGCTCGTAATGTAGATGGAGAGGTAATCTTTTACGCCGACGAGATAACCTCTTCTATTGAACGTGCTTTAAAGGAGACCCGGAGAAGAAGAGAAATCCAGCTTCAATATAATCGCTCACATAATATCACTCCCAAGACTATTAAAAAGGCAATTTTAGCCGGTATTGAGACCTACGCCGCTGATAAATACGAAAAGATGGCCGTTGGAGAGGAAAAAACCGATTATCTTCCTCCCTCAGAGGTTTCTCGCTTGGTAGAGGTTCTGAAGAGAAATATGAGGCGTGCGGCAGAGAACCTTGAATTTGAACGCGCAGCCCAGTTTCGGGATAGAATTAAGGAGTTGAAGAAAAACCAGTAAGTCGTGAATGGTGAATAGTGAATCGAAAAGAAAGAATTGGAGGAATGTATTTTACTCAATAGTTACGAGCGAAAGTATCGATAGATTAAACAAAAGACAATGGCTCTTATTAAGGGATTATGACGATTCACCATTGACGAAATACGATTCACCAGACAGTAAGGAGGATTAAATGGGTCTTGGATGGGCATTGTTGGGGGCAGGAGCAGCAGTAGTTTTATCTGGGATAGGCTCCAGTATTGGCATTGGCTGGGTCGGTCAAGCTAGTGCGGGGGCCATGACGGAGGATCCAGAGAACTTTGGCCGATATCTCATTCTTACTGCTCTGCCAGGAACTCAGGGAATTTATGGTTTCGTGGCTACTTTTCTTTTGTTAATCAAGATAAATCTGGTAGGAGGAGCACCGGTAGCCTTATCACCGGCTCAGGGATGGAATCTTTTTTTAGCCTGCCTTCCCATAGCTGTTCTCGGTCTGGTCTCAGCTCTGCACCAGGGAAAGGTTTGCGCTGCTGGGGTAGGGCTTACCGCTAAGAGGCCGGCCGATTCAATGAAAGCGGTGGTACTTGCTGTGTTTGTAGAGTTTTACGCAGTACTGGGGCTCCTGGTCACTATTTTTTTAGTAATGGGAATAAAGATTTAATGGAAACCCCTCCCATGGAGAAACAGAAATGGCCCTAGAGGATATCGTAAGAAATATTAAAGCCAAGGCTACTCAGGAGGTTAAGAGGATAAAAGAGGAAGCTGATAAAGAAGGAGAGGAGATCATCAAAAAAGCCAGGGAAGAGGCCGATAAGGTCAAGACGCGTATTCTCTACCAATTAGAGAGTCAAGCTAAAGAGGGGAAAAGAAAATTAGTGATAAGGATGAGGAGTGAAGAGAGAAAAAAACTTCTCATCCACAAGCGAAAACTTATGGATGAGGCATTTAGGCAGGCCAAACAAAAACTGAGTTCCCTGGAAAAGGCCGAGTATCTTAGTTTAATGAAGAGATCCCTTATTTCAAATATAGATTCAGGGGAAGAAGAGATCATAGTTTCTCCTCGAGATGAGGAATGGATGGAAGGAAATTTCATTAAGGACTTGAGAAAAAGTTTGAAGGAGGCTGGAACCACCGATGGGGTGAGGCTTTCTCCAGAACTTGAACCACAGAAACGTGGTTTTATTCTTAAAAAGAAAGACGTGCAGATAAACTGCACTTTTTCCAACCTTTTTTTTTCCTTAAGGGATGAACTAGAGATAGAAGTAGCTAGAAGGCTGTTTAGCTAAGTTTAAGGCTGCCCTGTGCTCGGTGTCTTTCTAACGTTGCCGCTAATTTCTACTTATGTCTTTATACTGTAACTCCTATCTTCTTTAGTGTTCAGCAGATTTATACGTGTATCGAGGTACTTTCCCCGAAGAAGCCTTATATCAGCCACCTTAACGAGTCTTGGAGTTGAGGAAGAAGAAAGACGTGATGTCTGAGGAGCGGAGCGACGAGTTTCATGTCTTTCCCGAGACGAGAAGACGAGCAGAAACAATCCAAAGTCGATATACAGCGACGGAGGGGAAGAGTCCCGAGATATTTCTTGGACGAAAGGTAATATGGTGGTTTTCAGGTAATCTCAAGGGAGGCAAGGATGGGGCAGACTAAATATACTATTGGCATTGACTTTGGAACTGAGTCAGGTAGAGCTCTTCTGGTCAAGGTGGAGGATGGAGAAGAGGTAGTCAGCTCTGTTTATGAATATGAGGATGGGGTAATAGATGAGTTTCTTCCTGGCACTCATATAGGGCTCGAGGCAGATTGGGCTCTGCAAAATCCGGCTGACTATATGGAGACGATAAAAAGAACTATTCCTGAACTACTGGAAAAAAGCGGGATTGATCCACAGGATGTCATCGGGATAGGGATTGATTTTACCTCCTGTACCATGATGCCCATTAATAAAGAGGGAACCCCTCTTTGCTTGATCGATAAATACAAAAATAATCCCCACAGTTGGGTCAAGTTATGGAAACATCATGCTGCTCAGCCAGAGGCAGATAGGATAAACCAGGTTGCTACGGAAAGGAAAGAAAAATTTCTGGCCCGTTACGGAGATAAATATTCTTCAGAATGGTTCTATTCTAAGGCTCTACAAATTCTTGATGAAGCCCCCCAGATTTACGAGACAGCAGATAAATTAATAGAGGCAGCAGATTGGGTAGTCCTTCAGCTCACAGGAAAAGAGCGACGAAACTCCTGTACAGCCGGTTATAAGGCTCTATGGGATCATGATACGGGTTTTCCTTCCCGTGATTTCTTCCGAGCTGTGGATCCTCGCTTCGAGGCTGTAGTCGATGAAAAGATGTCTAGAAGCATTTATCTTCTGGGGACAAAAGCCGGGGGATTGACTCAGGAGATGGCTCGTCTTACCGGGCTTCGTGAGGAAACACCGGTGGCGGTGGGAAACGTAGATGCCCATGTTTCTGTGCCAGCAGCTACCATAAGCCAGCCGGGTAAAATGCTTATGGTGATGGGGACCTCTATATGTCACATGATGGTCGACAAGGAACTCCATCTAATTCCCGGTGCATGTGGCGTAGTCAAGGAGGGCATCCTTCCTGGATATTACGGTTATGAGGCAGGTCAATCCGGAGTAGGAGACATCTTTGCCTGGTTTGTGGACAATTGCGTTCCCTCGAGATACTTTGAGGAAGCGAACAAAAAAGGTGGAGATATACATCGTCTACTGGAAGAAAGAGCTTCCCTGTTGAAGGTGGGGGAAAGTGGACTTATTGCTCTTGATTGGTGGAATGGTAATCGTTCTGTCCTGGTCGATGCCGATCTTTCCGGGCTTCTATTAGGGTGTACCCTGGAGACAAAACCGGAGGAGATCTATCGTGCTTTGATCGAGGCAACTGCTTTTGGCACCTATAAGATAATTAATACTTTTCAGGAAGCCCAGGTCAAGATAGAGGAGCTTTATGCCTGTGGTGGTCTACCAGAGCGCAACAAACTTCTCATGCAGATTTATGCCGATGTAACCAATCGAACCATAAAAGTAGCTGTCTCCTCTCAGGCTCCCGCTTTCGGCTCGGCCATGTTTGGGGCAGTGGCAGCCAGGCCCGAAAATGGGGGCTATGACAGTATCACGGAAGCAGCCAAGCGCATGGCGCATCTTAGGCGACAATGCTTCGTCCCCCAAAAAGAGAATCATCAGCGGTATGAGAAAATCTACCACGAATATGAAAGATTACACGACTATTTCGGCCGAGGGGAAAACAATGTCATGAAGTGGCTTAAGAAAATTAAGAAACAAATAAAGGAGTAAAGAATGTTGGAGAAGCTGCGTCAGGAAGTTTGGCAAATGAATCTAGAGCTTCCTAAAAATCGCCTGGTTACCATGACTAGTGGTAATGTAAGTGGAAGAGATCGGGGTACAAATTACGTGGTGATAAAACCCAGTGGGGTAAAGTATGAGGATCTGAAGTCATCTGATATGGTGGTAGTTGATCTGGAGGGGAAAGTAATCGAGGGAGAGTTAAGGCCTTCCTTTGATACCCTCACTCATCTTTACGTATATCGACACCGACAGGATGTCAACGGTATCGTCCATACCCACTCCAATTATGCCACCAGTTTTGCTGCTCTGGGTGAGCCCATCCCGGTTTGTCTTACCGCCATGGCTGATCAATTTGGAGGGCCGATTCCGGTAGGAGCTTATGCTCGAATCGGAGAAGAAGAAATAGGAAAAGAGATTATAAGGTCCATAGGAGAATCTCCGGCTATTTTGATGAAAAATCACGGAGTCTTTACCCTTGGTCCATCCCCCAGGACAGCTTTGAAGACAGCGGTAATGCTGGAAGACTTAGCTAAGACAGTGTTTCTGGCCATGCTTCGGGGAGCCCCCCTTGAAATACCGGAGGAGGAAGTAAAGAGGGCTCACAAGAAATATGTGGAGCAGTATGGACAGCCATAGTTAAGGAAGAGGTTGATGGGAAAGACAATTGCTGAGAAAATCCTCTCCTCCCATGCTGGAGAAGATGCGCGGGCAGGAAATATTGTTGTCTGTGATCTGGATTTTGCCTTTGCTCAAGATGGCACTGCTCCTCTGGCTATTAAGGCTTTTGATAAGATGGGTCAAAAAAGGGTCTTTGATACCAAAAAAATAGCCTTGTTCATCGATCATAATGCTCCTTCTCCCAGCCGTGATGTATCTTCCCTTCACAGGCTTATGAGAGATTTTGCCGGAAAGCATCAGATAAGACTTTACGATGTTGGAGAGGGCATCTGTCATCAGTTGGTAGTTGAGGAAGGCTGGGTGAGTGCAGGAGATCTCGTTGTAGGAGCCGATTCCCACACCTGTACCTACGGAGCTTTAAACGTTTTCTCTACCGGAGTTGGATCGACTGACCTGGCGGCGGCTATGGCCTCAGGCAAGCTCTGGTTTAGAGTTCCGGGTACTATAAAGATTTTTTTTAAGGGGAAGCTCTTACCTGGTGTATACGCCAAGGATCTGGCTCTTTATTTAACAGGAAAACTTGGTGCTCGTGGGGCACTTTATAAATCTATTGAGTTGGGCGGAGAGGTCATCAAGGATCTCGGTATAGAGGCAAGATTCACTCTTTCTAATATGATTATGGAAGTAGGAGCCAAAGCCGGGATTATGCTAGGGGATGAGAAAACTGAAAAATGGCTAGCTGAGCGGTCGAAGAGAAAAATTAGATTTATTGAACCTGATGAAGGCGCTCGGTATGATAAAGTGCTAGAATTTGATGTTTCGCGGTTGGTTCCCCAGGTAGCCAGACCGCATTCAGTCGACAACGTTGTTCCCGTGCATGAAGTTGAGGGAACGTCTATTGAAGAAGCCTTTGTTGGAACCTGTACCAACGGACGATTAGAGGATTTAAGGGTTGTCGGTAAGATCTTAAAGGATAAAAAGGTCCATCCGGAAGTTCGCTTCATGGTAGCTCCTGCTTCCAGAAGAGTCTATTTAGACAGTATGAAAGAGGGAATCTTGGAGATCTTTATAGAGGCGGGAGCAGTTCTACTTCCTCCGGGGTGTGGGTGCTGCGTAGGTACCCACCAGGGAGTTCCCTCTGGGGGAGAAAATGTCATCTCCAGCGCCAATAGGAATTTCAAAGGAAGGATGGGCAATCCTGAGGCCTTTATCTATTTAGCCTCTCCAGCTACAGTGGCTGCCTCAGCTATCAGGGGAAAGATTACCGACCCCAGGAGATATCTCTAGAGTGAAGCAAAAAAAGAAGGTATTACGGGGTTATGCCCATAAGTTTGGTGATGATATAAATACAGATTACATTATCTCTGGAAGGTATAAATTTAAAACGCTGGATTCTCGAGAGTTAGCCAAGCATCTTTTAGAAGATATTGATCCAGATTTTAATAAGAGAAAGGCATCTGGAGACCTTATTGTAGCTGGGGAAAATTTTGGCTGTGGGAGCTCGCGGGAACAGGCGCCGCTGGCCATTAAATACGCTGGAATAGGGGCTGTCCTGGCAAAATCATTTGCTCGCATTTTTTATCGCAACGCCATAAACATTGGACTTCCCATTGTTCAAACCAATACAGAAAAGATTGAATCAGGGGATGAGCTGGAAATAGACCTGGCCTCGGGAGAGGTTCACGTGATTAAGAATAACCTATGCCTGAAAGCCGAACCTTTCCCCTCTTTCATCCTCGACATTATAGAGGTAGGGGGCCTGATAGAGTATTTCAAAAAATACGGTGGTTGGAAAATTAGGTAGCCGCAACCTTTAGGTTGCGCTGTTTAGCGCAGGCTTCAGCCTGCGGCTACCAATTCAAAAAAGGCAAATATTTTTGACATTACTAGAAATAAAAGGGGGAGAAAATGATAAAAAAATGTCTTTTGGTAGGTGCAGTGATTATTTTTGTAGCTACCTTAAATGCTTGGGCTAAGCTTCCGGTTATTGCTCCGGAACGCTGGGTTGAGGTCTCTGGCGAGATAACCCAGGAAAGCGCTCACACAATTGTGAAGTCTCTCTTAGATCTAGATGCAAAGACAGATCCTTCTCCCATTGGCATAAGAATATCCTCTCCCGGTGGATCACTGTTTGCCGTACTCGCCGTGTGTGATGTGATTAAAAACTTAAAACATGAGGTAATAACCGTGGGAATTGGTCAGATTGTCTCCGGAGGAGTACTTATTTTGAGTTCAGGCACTAAAAGATATCTCAGTAAACACTCTATGGTCATGCTTCATGCGCCAAGTTTGTCTATAAGGGATTGGGAGCCTTCTTTCAGTGAATTCCAGGAGTTCAGTCAAACCCTTACCAAGATAGAAAATCAGATGTATTCGGTACTGGCCGAGAATACTGGAAAAACTGCGGCCGAGTTAAAGGAGGAGTTCCAGAAAGAAAAGTGGTTTACAGCTGAGGAAGCAATAGCCAATGGTCTGGCAGATGAGCTTCTAGAAAGTGTCAGATAAAATAAGAATAGTTTAAGAGTCGTAAAGATCAGCCCTCAAAATAGGGTTCTTTTGCACCCTTCCTCAAACTGGAGATTCCCCGAAATTTCATATCTTTTTCCCAAGGTGCTGAATTAAAGAGAAATTAAGAAGACAACAAAAGTGCTACGAGTGCTCCACTTATTCAAAAGCTCTATCCTCTACTACACAATCATTTTGAAGAATACGGTGTTGAATTTTGGGGAACCTCTGAAATTGTTTCACTTGCAAGATTCTTCAAGCAGTGTTAGAGTTAAGAAAAGTACAAGTTGTGAAAGGAAGTAGACTATGAAAAACCAAAAAAGAATCGCGATTCTCACCGGCGGCGGTGATTGCCCCGGTATAAATGCAGTCATACGGGCGGTGGCCAAGAAAGCCATTTACGAGAAAGGTATGGAGGTAATAGGCATAGAAGATGGTTATCATGGGCTTGTCAATAATCAATACCGGCCGCTCACCTATGACGATGTTTCCGGAATCCTTACTTCGGGTGGTACAATCCTCGGTACTTCCAAAACAGCGAATCCATACAGGTATGCTGTAAGAAAGGGCAGGAGGCTAGAATTCAAAGATCTATCGAAAACTGCCATTGAAAATCTGAAGAAACTCGGGGTTAGCTGCCTGGTATGTATCGGGGGCGATGGCACCCTGGGTATAGCTCACCGGCTCTTTGAAGACGGAATCCCTATCGTTGGAGTGCCTAAGACAATAGATAACGATTTGAGAGGAACCGACATTACCTTTGGTTTTGATTCTGCCGTCTGGATTGCCACCGAAGGTATTGACCGGATCCATACCACTGCCCAGTCTCATCACCGGATTATGATTATAGAAGTTATGGGCCATAAAGCGGGATGGATTGCCCTTCATGCAGGAGTGGCAGGAGGAGGAGACATCATTCTTATCCCGGAGATCCCCTACGATGTTAATATTATCGCCAAAAAGGTAAAAGAGAGAAACAAGAAGGGAAGAAGGTTTAGCATAGTGGTGGTTGCTGAAGGAGTAAGGCCTAAGGGTGGTGATATCGTAATACAGAGGATAGTAAAAGAGAGTACGGATCCAATTCGCCTGGGAGGAGTAGGTTTTGTTCTAGGAGAGCAAATAGAAAAAATAACGGAACTTGAAACCCGCACCGTGGTCATGGGGCATCTTCAAAGAGGAGGATCTCCCACTCCCTTTGACAGAGTACTGGCAACCCAATTAGGGAGTAAGGCAGTTGATATGATGGAAAACGAAGAATTTGGGTACATGGTCGGAGTGAGCGGAAACACGCTGGCTAGTGTTTCCTTGCAGGTGGTGGCCGAAGGTACAAAAACCGTTCCCTTGGACCATCCATTGATAAAGGCTGCTCGTTCGGTCGGAACCTGCTTTGGAGATTGATTACTCGCTTTTATTTTCTTCAAAACACCACTGACCAGTTGGTCGGTGTCAAGAAGTTGACTTTCTTTCTGAAATAGTAATAATGATAATCGCAGCTGGAAGGGTCAATGGAACAGGTAAGATCCATAAGATATGCATGAAATAAGACGAGGAGGTCACTATGAAATACAATCTAGAAAAAACGCTCCTCACGATGCTCCTGATTATTTTGTCCTTGGCGTGGGCAGCACCATCGAAAGCAGTCATTTTCCCCAGACCTCTTGAGGGCATCAGTGAGGTAAGGATCGTCATCGATAAGCTCCCTCCCGATGCTTTCACTCTCAACATAACGGAAAAAGCTCTTAAGGACACCATCCTTACTCTCCTTAACCGAAATCTTCCCGAACTCAAGCTAACAGATTCGGCTCCGGTAGATCTCAATGTATCCCTGGCTCTCATTCGGGCTACTTCCAAAACTGGTTCCTATCTTGGTTACTACTCCCACTTATTAGTGAAATTGGTAGACTATGTCCGAGTTCCCTACCCTTCTGTTGAAGCTCCTGAATTCTACCGTTTCGCCAAAGCTCTTCTCTGGGAAAGAGGAGTACTTTTTGGTGGTTCCTCAGAAGATGCTTGGGGACAGCTAGAGAATATCCTCACCGAAACTATGGAGAGATTTGCCGCTGACTATTGTTATGACAACCCTGGGTGTAGAAAAGGAGAGTAAGAGCGATAGAAGGTCTTTGCTACAGGATTTAGCTTAACAGAAGAGAGTTATTGGTCAACCTTCACCTACAAAAATCTCTCTAAGTGTTTATAATTTTATATCACAGAAACCTACTTCTTAAAGTCTTACCTTTTACTACCCACCTGTAAACCAGGATCACCGAAATCCGGTGAGGCTCTTTTTGAGAAGGTGCAAGTTTATCCCGGACACGATTGCGGAATCAAAACTAGCTCTACCATTGGCTATGAGAAGGAAAATAATCCTTTTCTTTTGCAAAACTCCTTTGAGGAATTTTTGAACCTTAAGAAAAACTGGCTGGAATACAAGAGAATACGTGATATCAAGTGATCTCGTGGATGAGGTTTTCCAAGCAAGAGGGTGTTCAGAAGAGTTTCATCTTTTCTGCCGGTTCACTCTAGCCACTGATCAGTGCTTATCTCAGCACTTCTTTGTTCTTTCTTGTTGAGACAGGAATGATACAATAAGGGGGTATGCAAATAGGATAAATTTCTTCCGTCGTGTTCTAAATTCAAAATCACGACTTTCCGCTGAATCCACACCAGGACTCATCCTACCCCAAAACACAACTCATGAAAGAGCCCTCAAAACAGGCTTTTTTGACACGCTATTGTCTTAAGCTAGAATAAGAGAGTTGACCTTTCAACGATAATCAGCCGAAAGGAGGCAAAAATGAACAAGGCAGATCTAGCAGAGAAAATAGCCGACCAGACAGGACTAACCAAGAAAACGTCTAGGGAAGCGGTTGATGCAGTAATCTCAGCAATAACCGACTCCCTGAGCAGGGAAGAAAAAGTTACTTTAGTAGGTTTTGGAACTTTTCAGGTTATGGAAAGAAAAGCAAGGAAAGGGAGGAATCCTCAGACAAGAGAAACCATAAATATCCCAGCTAAAAACGTTCCTAAGTTTAGACCGGGGAAGGGTTTGAGGGAAGCGGTAAGGTAAAATAGTATGGGGGAGGTTAGCTATGAACTTAAAGATTCTGTCAAGAAATGAAATTTTTTTGGAACAGCCGAAATGGCGGGATCCAGGGCGTTCCAATTATTTAGCCATGTATTCTAGCGTTTTCGGAGGAGTAGTTGCAGATCCGGCTTTAATGATCCTTCCTATGGATGACCATCTGGTACATCGCGGAGATGGTATTTTTGAAGCTTTAGAATGCGTAAACGGCTACCTTTACAATCTTGATGCTCATCTATCTAGATTACAGAGATCTGCGCAGTTAATCTCATTGGACCTACCCTTTGACTTAGGCACCATTAAGCAGATTATTATGGAAACTGTAGCCATAGTGGGCGTTAAAGATTGCATTGTACGCCTTTTTATTTCTCGTGGGCTCGGAGGGTTTGGTCCTAATCCAACGGAATGTCACAAGAGCAATCTGTATGTTGTTGCTTTGAAAGGAGAAAGTGTTCCACGACATTTTTATACTGAAGGGGCATCGGCTGTAACGAGTCAGATTCCCATAAAACCCGCTTTTTTCGCCCGAGTCAAATCCTGTAACTATCTGCCTAATGCATTAGCTCATCTGGAGGCACATCGGAATAAGGTAGATTTCGCTATTGTGCTGGATCAACAAGGATATGTGGCAGAGGGAGCAACTGAAAGCATAGCCATCGTGAGTAAACAAAAGATATTCATGTACCCCAAGCTTGATAACATACTAGAAGGTACCACCTTACTCCGAGCACTCGAGCTTGTCAAAGAGTTAATCAAAAAGGAAGATTTGAAGAGGATCTCTTGCACAGATATCTCTCTAGAAGAGGTCTACAATAGTTCGGAAATGCTTGTATTTGGTACCAGTATGAATGTGGTGCCAATAGTTAAATACGATGGAAAAACAATTGATGTTGGGAAACCAGGGCCAGTCTTCCGTCGACTTCTGGAACTTTTTCAAAAGGACAAGACAGAAAACAAAAAAGTTCTTACCCTCATTCCCTACACATAAAATTTGGCTTTGTTTCAGTCAGCAACATCACTCCCCATTTTGGTACAGCCCAATGCGGGGAAGCCAAAGTTGGTTAATAACGTGACAGTATATGATATGCCTCCAGCAACTTTTGCGGCAGGTATTGCTAAATGCTTGCGGACCGGGGGGCGTCTTGTGGGTGGCTGTTGCGGAACATCTCCCGAACACATCCGCGCCGTAGCTAACGTGTTGGAGGAGAAGTAAGAAATCTCCACCAGAGCCCTCCGAACAGATTGACAACAGCTGAGACTTGCCTTAATCCATCTCCAGAGGATCCCGTTAGAATAAGTGGTAGGTTCGTTATGACTAGGCTACACTCCACTAGGAACCTAATCAGCTAACTGACAAAGCGAAGGTGTCAACAAATTTCCCTTTCCTTCTTTTAAACTCCTTAGCGTTGCAACTTTTCATAAAAGATGTAAAAAGCTGCCCGAAATGGTAAAATATAAATAATTACACTAATTCTATTACGAGTATGACCAATAAAGAAATATTAAGGGTTTATAGAACAAAAGAGCAAGCCAAAAGAACCTATGATAAAATTAGTAGAATTTATGATCTTATTACTGGACCATTTGAGAGAAAGTTTAGAGATATGGGATTAAACCAATTAGATGTTAAAGAAGGAGAAACTGTTTTAGAGATTGGTTTTGGAACAGGTCATTGCTTAGAAGAGATGGCAAAGAGAGTTGGGGAAAATGGTAAAGCCTATGGTATTGATATCTCTTCTAGAATGTTAGATATAACGAGAAAGAGGATGGAGAAAAAAAGACTTGCAGATACCGTAGAATTGTATTGTGGAGATGCAATGAGTATGCCTTATGAAGACAATATGTTTGATGTAGTTTTCATGAGTTTTACTCTGGAATTATTTGATACACCTGAAATCCCAGCAGTTCTTAAAGAGATAAAAAGGGTACTAAAACCAAAAGGAAGGCTTGGTGTTGCTAGTATGTCAAAAGAAGATGGGGAATCTTGGTTGTTAAAAGCATACGAATGGATCCATAAAAATTTTCCTGCGATAGCTGATTGTAGACCAATATATGTTGAAAAATCAATAAGAGATGCTGGGTATTCTATAAAGAGTAGGGAAAAAATAAAATTATTTGGTTTACCTGGAGAGATTGTGGTCACCGGAAGGCAAGTTTAACGAAAACAAATTCTTCCTCAAATTAAGGTATCTATCCTCTCAAACGAATCGTCCTGTCATTGATTTAGTAACGGAAGCGATAAGCAAATATGGCAGTTAGAGATATTTGTTTTATGTTGTGGTCGCAATTCGACATGCAAGTTCGAGTTAGTAGAACCCTTAGTCAGAGTATAAGCTCACGTGCTGAACCAGATTAAGAAAGAGTAAGGCCGGGGCAACCTTCCGACCCTTGGAGTCACAATTCTTTCCTCCTTTTGGACGGCCTATACCTGAACCGATATATTCTCTGAATAAATTAGGGTAGAATCTGCTCGTTCTCAGTCTACCATGGTCTAGAAGAGTCGACAGGCGTTGGTGGAGTTCGAGATTCTTGAATTTCTCTGCTGATGTGTCTTTGGGTTGCGTTAGATTAATTAGGTCTAAAGGGTCATTACTCACTTTCTCAGCCTTCTCTGGACAGACTCGCTCTCGAGCTCCCTGATGGCGTCGGAGGCGATCCAGCGGGAGGCCTTGGAATCAATTCGCTGGATTTCCTTAGCGGCCTTTATGGCGGCCTTGTTCAGGTTCGGATTCCTTTTCCCGATGTTCCTCAGCGCCCAGTTGACAGCCTTCTTGACGAAGTTCCGCTGGTCCGTAGCTCCGCGCCTTATCACTGGAAATAACTTGATGAATTTTTCGTCTTCTGCCTCCTTGTCATGCCACGCCAGGCAGGCTATCAGTGCGAAGGCGGTCCTCTTGACGAACTCCTCTTCCCGCTCGGACCAGTCGAGGATTTTCTTCCAGGCGAAGGCGTTCTTCTCGAAGAGGTTCGCGCACACCTGGTCGCAGATGTCCCAAGAGTTGATGTCCTTCACCCAGTCCTCCATCTGCTTCTCTGTCAACTTCTCAGGCTCATCGATCATTGCTGCTAGGATCCTTGCTTCAGGTATTCCCTTCTTCCATAACTCGAGCGCAAGCTTGTGGTCCCTCCCTAATTCTTTCGCTATCTTTCGCATGTCGGGGACCGATGCTCCCAATCTTCGTTCAGCTACCATCCCGTATCGGGCCATCCCTTCGAGCTGATCAGGCCTGGCCTTGACCTTTAGTTTCTTCAGGACCTCTTCCACAGAAGCCATGCTTAATCTCCCTTATCTCTTTTCATAGACTTTAAATCCTTGTAGATCATTATTAAGGTCTTCAAGTTAAGCTTAAATTAGGTAATCCATTTACACCTTTTGCATTATTACAAAAAATGAACTAATCACTACGGAATTTGACTTGCATTTATCAATTTCAATCTGGTCTTTATCAAGTTCATTAATAAGCTCAGAGTCGTTAGGATACTTATGCCGGAACTCTTGAATAAGTTGTTCTAAGGGAGTAAAATATTCAAGCCACATGAGATTATCCGATAATTCAAATTGAGCAATAAGTTTATAACCATACTTTGTTATTAAGCCAAGCTTTTCAGTTTTATCCTTATTTTCATCATGAATTACTAAAAATCCGTTAGGTTTTAAAAATCGGCGCCACTTCTTAAAATCTTACCTTTTACTACCCACCTGTAAATCAGGTTCACCGAAATCCGGTGAGGCTCTTTTTGACACGGAGCGCTTTTGCGCTAAAATAGACTAGGCTTGCACATTCTTTATCCTCAGAGCAACTAGGCCGTGAAGGGGACACTGCCTGGCTAAGAAGAGCATAAAAATGATAGTGGAAAAAGTACTCAAGCGGTATAAGGCTGAGGTGACTCTGCTTTGGCTTGCCATGGCTATGGGAACTGTCCTGATAATAACTGGAACAGGGCCATAGAAGGGGCGTAGTTTCATCTTCCGGCTAATGAATGACTGGAAAGTGCCAAATAAATGCGTGGTAGCCAGAAAACTGGTCCTATCCTTTCTTTTATTCCTAATCGTATGGTTTAGCGGCTGCGAGAAAAACCCTGACCCTGTTATCTTTCCCTCATCAGAGGTTTTTGTTTCCTACTTCTCTCCCCAAGATTCTCTTTATCCTCATCTAATCTACTTGATAGATGAAGCCAAAGAGAGTATCTACGCCGCCTTCTATAAAATAGAACTTAAAGAACTCTCCTGTGCTCTTATGCAAGCTCACCAAAGAGGGGTCAAGGTAAAGATATTCACCGATGATTTAACCTCGCAGGATAAGGACTCCCAATTCGACTATTTTGGTAAATTTGGTCTCATAAAAAAAGATCGAGACCCTGAGAGTCTTATGCATCATAAGTTTTGTGTGATCGATGAAAGGATTGTCTGGACAGGGTCTTTCAATCCTACAAGGTCAGGAGCCTACCGGGAGAACAACAACGTCGTAGTTATTAAATCTTCCCAGGCTGCGGCAGATTTTATCCAGGAGTTTAAAAAACTATGGCAGGAACCACTATCTTCTTCTAGATCGGCTTTTTCTCCTCTTAAGCTTGACGACAGTTTGGTTGAAACCTATTTCTCTTCTCAGGATAATCTAGAGGAAGCGGTCATCAGAGAGCTAAAAAGGGCCAAGAAGAGTATCTACTTTGCTCTTTTTACTTTCACTTCCAAAAAAATCGCCCAGGTTCTAGTGCACAAATATGCCGAGAATCTGGAGGTGAGAGGAATAATGGAGAAGTATCAGGACGACCCCTTTTCTCAATATCAGTCTCTAAAGCGGCTCCGAATGAAGATAATCTGGGACAGAAACTTTTATTTCATGCACCATAAGTTTTTCGTAGTCGATGATTGTTTAGTGGTCACCGGCTCTTTTAATCCTACCTGGCGTGCTACCTATCAGAACAAGGAAAACCTTGTCATCATCCACAGTCCCTCCTTGGCCAAAAAGTACCAAGCAGAATTTGACAGATTATGGAAGGATTGGTATTAGCAAAGCTCTTCGGTGGACAAATTGACAAGACGGGACTTTATGATAGAATTAGTCTAGATTTTACATAAAGATCCCCAGGGGGAGTTAAAAAATGAGCGTGGGTTTGATTATGGCTGGGGGGCTGGGAAAGAGGCTCTGGCCAGAAAGCAGCGTAACTCATCCCAAGCATCTTTTAAATTTAGTAGGGAGAGAGAGCTTCCTTCAGGCAGCCTACCGCAGAGCCTCCCATCTTTTTGGACGGGAGAATACCTTTCTGGTGATTAGAGAGGAGTTAAGGGAGGCGGTTGTCTCTCAACTTCCAGAGCTTCCTGCGGATAACATAATAGCTGAACCGCAAGGAAAAGATACTGCTCCTTGCATTGGGTTTGCCAGCGTTTGGGTAAGAAGGAGAAAGGGCGATGATTCCATGGTTGTGCTTCCCGCTGATCACATAATAAGGAATGAGGAAAGATTCGCTGAAATCATTTCCGCGGCAGCCAAGCAAGCAAAGAAGGGCCTCCTGGTAACTATCGGCATCAAGCCGACCCGTGCCGAGACCGGCTATGGATACCTCGAGATAGGAAACAAATTAGGGGATCTTGATGGGATTCCTCTTTTTGAGGTGGAAAGATTTACCGAAAAACCATCCCATAAAAAGGCTAAGGAGTTTTTTGAACAAGGGAGCTTCCTCTGGAATGCGGGGATCTTTGCCTGGACACCGAGCACGATTCTGGAGCAGATGGAAAGACATCTTCCCGAACTTTATCAGGGATTAATTAGGATTGAGGAGGCTCTGGGTACAAAAGATGAGCAAAGGGTAATAAGGGAGGTCTATCCATCCCTGCCTAAAATCTCTATTGACTATGGGATAATGGAGAAGGTCTCTTCAGTAGTGGCCGTACCGGGGGATTTCTTCTGGGATGACATAGGTGACTGGAAAGCGCTGGAAAGAGTCCTTTCCAAAGATAGGGCGGGAAATATTATCAGGGGATTGGTTGAGGAGAGGGAAAGTAGTAACTGCATACTTATTAACCGCGAAAATAAAATTCTTGGGGCAATCGGGCTTTCCGATGTCATCATCATAAATACAGAAAAAGGCATTCTGGTGGTAAGAAAGGAAGAGGCGCAGAAGGTAAAGGAGCTTGTTAACGAACTACTAAAAGATGAGAAACTAAAAAAGTATCTTCAATGAGCCCTACAGACTCTCGCCTATCTCGGCTGCAGAAAAAGCTAAAGGAAAAGAAGCTAGATGCTTTTTTAAACTGGGAGCCTCATAATGTGGAGTATCTTACCGGAAGCAGGGTGGAAGGCAAACTCCTGATTACGGGGAAGAAAAAGTTTTTCATAGCTACTCCTCTTTTTGCCGAAGAGGCAAAGAAGACTCTTGCCGACTGGCAGATAGTCATTCAGCGAGATTCCTTTCCGGCCGCCTTATCTGGGGTATGCAGAGAATTTCCTGGAAGAACCATCGGTTTTGAGGCTTCTCATCTTTCCTATGGGGAGTATTGCAGGCTAAGTAGAATTAGAGAGGTTAGTCTTGTTCCCTGTGCTCAATTGGTGGAGACCTTGAGGGTGGTAAAAGACGATCAAGAATTATCCTTAATAAAAGAGGCTCATGCCCTGACGGAGGCTGCATTTGATCATGCACAGGTTCTTCTTGAATCGGGAATAACCGAAAGAGAGCTTTCTGCCGAGATCATCTATTTCTTAAGGAAATCTGCCGACAGCGAAGCCTTTCCTCCCATAGTTCTCTTTGGGGAAAGAACCTCCTTACCTCACGGTAGACCAACAGAGAGGAGGTTAAGAGAGAACGAGCTGGTTCTTCTTGACCTGGGAGCTAAAGTAGGAGGGTATTGTTCTGATATCACCAGGACTATTTTTTTTGGTGAGGTAGACCAGAAGTGGCACGAGATTCGTGATTTAATAAGCAGGATACAAAAAGAGGCGGTGGGTAAAATAACCCCTGGAGTATCCTGTTCCCAGATAGACAGACTGGTAAGGAAGAGGTTAAAAGAAGCTGGCTATCTAAGCGCTTTTCTTCATAATACCGGACATGGGGTGGGATTGGAGGTTCACGAGCAACCAGTTATTGGTCCTAAATCTAAAGAGATTCTAAAAACAGGCATGGTGATTACCTTGGAGCCGGGGATTTATTTCCCCGGAGAAGGAGGAATGAGAAGAGAACTAATGGTTGCGGTAACCAATAAAGGAGGTAAGATTCTAAGGTGATTACGGCGAATCATCTCCGGGTTGGAATGACCATAGACATAGAGGGGGAGCTTTATGAAGTTGAGGAATTTCAACACGTAAAAAGGGGCAGAGGAGGGGCTTTTGTGCGTACCAAACTAAGAGGTCTTCAAACTCTTCAGAGTATAAGAAAAGTTTTTCAGCCTGAGCAAAGAATAAAAGATGCCTTTATTGAGGAAAGATCTGCCCAGTACCTTTACCGGGATGGGGAAGACTTTCATTTTATGGATTCGGAAACTTTCGAGGAAAGAGTGTTGTCTAAAGACATTCTGGGAAAGAAAGTAGACTTTGTCCGAGAGAATATAGAGGTAAAAATTCGCCTTTATGAGGGAAAACTTGTAGGGATAGAACTTCCCGTCTTTGTTGAACTTCGGGTAAAAAAGGCGGATCCCGGAGTTAAAGGAGATACAGTGGGCTCAGCCACTAAGTTGGTTATTTTGGAGTCTGGTTACAGCCTCCGGGTTCCTCTTTTCATAAAAGAGGGGGACATAATTCGCTTGGATACAAGGTCCGGGGAGTATGTGAGTAAAAGCTAACAGTCACGGAGATGTGGGGGGTAAAGAATGGATCTCAAACAACTACAAAAAGTAATTGAGATCTTTGAGTCCTCTTCTCTGGCTGAATTAGAGATAGAGGAGGCCGGAATGAGGTTCCGGTTAGCCAAACAGCCGAAGGGGTCGTCTGCCGAGGCTATGGCAAAATCCGAGGTTGTATCTCAATCTAAGGAAGTGCAAGAGGCGAAACCAGGAAAAAAACCACTAAAAGAGAAAAGACCACTAATTTCTGTTCGCTCACCTCTGGTGGGGACCTTTTATAGGGCTCCTTCTCCGGAAGAGAAGCCTTATGTAGAAGTAGGAGATGAGGTGGTGGTAGGGCAAGGTCTTTGTGTTATAGAGGCCATGAAAGTGATGAATGAGATAACCTCGGAGGCAGAGGGAAGGATTAAGGAAATTTTGGTTAAGAATGGACATCCGGTGGAATATGACCAGGAGCTATTTTTGATAGAGGGGGAATAGTGTTTACCAAGGTCCTCATTGCCAATCGGGGTGAGATTGCTCTTCGTATAGTAAGAGCCTGTAAAGAGCTAGGGATTGAGACAGTGGTGGTTTTTTCCAAGGAAGATGAGCACTCTCTGCCGGTGAGGTTTGCTGATGAGGCTATCTGTATTGGTCCACGCGAGCCGGCGGAAAGTTATCTTAATGTTCCTCGGATAATTAGTGCGGCTGAGGTAGCTGGAGCGGACGCCATTCATCCTGGATATGGGTTTCTGGCTGAAAATGAACAGTTTGCAGAAATTTGTCGTAGCTCAGGAGTGGAGTTCATCGGGCCCCATGCCGAGCTAATTAAAAAACTGGGCAATAAAGTGGAGGCACGAAATACTGTGGCCAGGGCTGGGGTTTCCATAATTCCTGGCTCGGAAAAGGTCATCAGGAATAAGAGAGAAGCGGCTGAAGTAATCTCGCAGATTGGTTATCCCATCATGTTGAAGGCGGCTTTGGGTGGAGGGGGTCGAGGGATGAGGGTAGTGCGAGAAAAAAGAGATCTAGGGGTTCTTTTTGATTTGGCCGGGCAGGAGGCTAAGGCTTCCTTTGGAAAACCGGATCTTTATGTGGAGAAATATTTAGAGGGAGCTACCCACATTGAATTTCAGATACTGGCCGATGAATCTGGGAAAGTCCTTTACTTTGGGGAAAGAAACTGTTCCATTCAGAGAAGATATCAAAAACTGATGGAAGAGTCTCCTTCTTTGGTTTTGGATGAATCTTTGCGCCAGGAGATGGGAAGGATTGCTGTAAAGGTAACCAGGGAGCTAGGATATGTAGGAGCAGGAACAGTCGAATTTTTATTGGATGAGAATAAAGAGTATTACTGCATGGAGATGAACACCCGCCTTCAAGTAGAACATCCGGTGACTGAGATGGTTACCGGTAAAGACCTGGTTAAAGATCAGATTGTCATTGCGGCAGGAGATAATTTACCCTATGAACAGGAGGATATAAAACTCCAGGGCGCTGCCATAGAGTGTCGAATTAATGCCGAAGATCCAGAAAAAAATTTTGCCTCCTCTCCCGGTAAGATCACGGCCTTCCACCTCCCGGGAGGACCGGGAACTAGGATAGATACTCATTTGTATTTCGGCTACAATATTCC
This sequence comes from Candidatus Aerophobetes bacterium Ae_b3b, assembly GCA_005223085.1. Classification (GTDB taxonomy): domain Bacteria; phylum Aerophobota; class Aerophobia; order Aerophobales; family AE-B3A; genus AE-B3B. The sequence continues at coordinate 33,071 of NJBP01000016.1, forward strand.
TTCGGCTTACGATTCTTTGCTGGCCAAGCTCATCACCTGGGGGGAAAGTAGAGAAGAAGCTAGGGTTCGCATGAAACGGGCTCTGGAGGAATTTGTCATCGAAGGAATAAAGACAACTATCCCCTTTCATCAGCGCATTATAGAAAATGAACATTTTAGAAAGGGTGAATTTTACATCAATTTCGTTGAGGACCAGCTCATGAAGTCAGGGGTCAGTGATTAGTGGTCAGTTGTCAGTGAAATAAGAAAAGGAGAATATGGTGATTGAAGCCGAAGGATATGAGGTCGACAAAAAGGTCACGTTGGGGCTAATCAAAAAAGCAGTTGGGCAAGTGGAAGGAATTCATGGTATTAAGAGAAGCTTATTCAAGGAAGGAATTAAAGTAAAGAAATCAGAAGAGGGGCTCGCAATTTCTTTAGAGTTACTGATAAGCGAGGGAGGCTTTGTCCCTCAAATTGTGGAAGAGGTCCAGAAGAAGGTCAAGGAAGAGATAGAAAAGACTCTAGGCACCAAGGTAGCAAAGGTGGATATAAAAATAAGGGGAATTAAATCTTCCTCATAAATCGTTTCCAAGGAGGCGAAGATGAGATTTTATCAGAAAGTCTTATGGGGGGTAGGAGTTTGTGCTCTAGCTCTTCTTTCTTTAGGAGGATTTCTGGTAGTCGTGGGGCTGTTTGATAGATTTGTTGTCCATGGATGGCTTACTTTTGTTGAGCAGACGCTATTGACCAGATCGATTATTCTGGTCATTTTTGGTTTCTTATTTGGACTGAGCCTATACCTTCCTTTTTTGACCAGGACCAAGGTCGAACGGGCGGTTATTCCCTTGAAGAATCCCCTGGGTGCAGTAGAGATCTCTCAGAAGGCAATCAGCGAGTTCATCCAGCGGATTGGTAAAGAAGTTGAAGGAGTTGAAGATATCAAGGCAGCTATAAAATCAAGTGACGAGGGAGTGGATGTTTATCTTACCCTCTCGGCACAGGCTCAAGGAGAGGTTCCTCGACTGATAGATGAGCTACAGACAGTAGTGAAGACCTATCTCAATAAGACGGTGGGTATCGAAAATGTACGGGAGATAAAGGTAAGGGTAGTCAAGCTCATCTGACCCTAGGACTATGTTTTCCGGATGCTAGGGAGACTAAGATTGAAAGGGATTTTTTGGAGAAAGGGGTGGCTTATACCCCTTTTTTTCTTTTTCGTATTGGCCCCCAAAATTACTTTGGCAGAGTTTAATCATCCCGAGCTACGTTGGAAAGTCATAGAAACCCCTCATTTCCTTATCCACTATCACCAGGGAGAGGAAACTTTCGCTTATGCCTCGGCCAGAATCGCCGAGGAGGTCTATCCTCGCATTACTTCTGATTTAGGCTACCAGCCCTCTCAGAAAACTCCCATCATTATCGAAAACTACAACGATACCACCGGGGGATATACCTCTACCTTGACTGGAAAGATCGTCATTCAGGCTCAATCAGATCCCACTCGAGGTTCAGGGAGCCTCTCCTGGATAAGAGAGGTCATTGCTCATGAATTTACCCATGTGGTCACCTTCGCCGCCATTCAGGAATCGGTCTTTCCCCTGCGGCGGTTGATAGCCAATTTAGTTCTCCCCATGTGGTTCATAGAGGGATTGGCTCAATATGAGGGAGAAGAACTCCATTCCTTAAAGAGGATGGTGGTGGGGGATGAGGCTCGCCAGACCACCATTATGTCGGAGGCAGATTTAGCTGCCTTTTATTTCTTTGAGGGCTGGGGAAGAACTTCCGGTTACTATCAATCAGACAGTTTCATCCGCTATATCTTTCAAACTTATGGACAGGATAAGATAGCCGGGATTTTGACTCATCTTCGGAGTCAGCCCATTTACCGGCTCGTAGGCCAGATTAGCCTCACCACCGGGGAGATGGCGGTCTATCCTCTGCCTCGTTTTCTAAGTTTTGATGAAGCTCTAAAGACGGTAGTGGGTAAGGATTCCTCCACCCTTTACATCGAATGGCGAAATTGGATCATGAATAAATGTAGCAAGGAAAAAGAAGATATACCCGATCCATGGCTCACCCCAGAGTCACTCTTAACCTCAGAGGGCAGGAAAAATATGCATCCCGTGTTCTCTCCCTCGGAAGATAAAATTGCTTTTACCTCTGATCGAGGATACGACTATGGTATTTTTGACCTATACCTCATGGATCTGGGCACGAAGGAAGTCAAGAGGCTGGATAAGAAGGTTAATCCCTATATCTCTTTTTCCCCCGATGGAAGTAAGATCGTTTACTCGAAAACGCAGTTTTTTACTCCTGAAAGAGCTTTTTTGAGTGATCTTTATCTTGTTGATGTAAAGACCCAAAGAAAAAGAAGGCTAACCTATGGCCTGCGGGCAGGTCAGCCAGTTTTTTCCCCCAAGGGGGACCGCATAGTGTTTGTGAGGCAGGAGGGAGGAAACTCTAATCTTTATCTTCTGGAGATTAAAACCGGTGAAGTTTTTTCTCTTACCAACCATCACGACGGACTAACCCAGAATTTCTCTCCCTCTTTTTCGCCTGATGGAGAAAAAATAGCCTTTGCTTCCTTTCGCCAGGGGAAAAGGGATATTTATCTTTTGGATTTAGAGAACAGAATCACCTCTCCTCTCACTCTAGATGATGCCGATGATCGCTGCCCAGTCTTTTCTACCGACGGCGAGAAAGTTTACTTTATTTCCAATCGAAAAGATGGTGTATTTAACCTTTTTTCAGTTGATCTTTTGACAAAAAGACTCAAGCAGTATACCCGGGTGAGAGGTGGGGTCTTCGAGCCGGCCATCTCCTCTGATGAAAAGAGGGTGGTGGTGTCTGCCTATCAGGCACAGAGGTTTTCTCTTTATCTTCTTTCCCTCAAGCCCTTAGATGAGGAGGAATTAAACCCTTCTGAGTCTAAGGAAATTACTAAGATCATTGCTGAATATTCGCCAACCCAAGAGGATAGGGTAGCTCACCTTGGCCTCGCTTGCCGCCCTTATCGACCTCGCCTGCGACTTCACTATATCCTTCCTTGGGTTTCTGTAAGTCCTGATGGTTCTTATATTTCCCTGGATGCCTATGCTTCCGATACCCTGGAAAAGCATAATCTTTACATCTCTACTCTGCTAACGGAGGGGTTTCAGTATGATCTAACATATGTCAACCGGGAGTTGGGACCCACTCTCTGGGGGGAAGTTTATAATCTAACGCGCTCAAGTGGAGCTCTGGCAGGCTTGAGCTATTCTCTTACCGATAAACAAACTCTGGGTTTTTTATTTCATACAGAGTACGGGAAAAGTGGGCTTTTTCTCTCACCGGAATCCTGGCGGGGCAGGGTGAATAGAATTAAGGGAGTCTGGCAATTTGCTAACCTTACTCCTACCTGTGATCCTGGCCTTGAGCGGTCGGGAAAGTTGTTTTATCTGGGGGCAGAATACTCGGGGCCCGATATGGGTAGTGAGCTAAATTATACTGCTTATGAGGCAGGAGCTGCAGATTACAGACGCTTTAGGAATAATCGGAGTTTTGCCTTAAGGCTGCTTGGCCGCAAGATAGAAAACCGAGAAGAGAAAGTCAAGGTTTTAGCCCCTCTGGGAGGAGCAAATTCTCTCCGAGGTTATCCCCGAAACTGGCTGGAAGGGGAAAACCTTCTTCTTTCTTCCCTGGAATATAGATTTTTGTGGTTCAAGAGAATCGGGGGCTCTCCAAACCTTTATCTCGATCGACTGGGAGCCGCTCTTTTCTATGATGCCGGGGATGCCTGGAATAAAAAGTTCAAGCTGAAACGTAGTTGGGGAGGTGAGCTTCGCCTGAGGCTCCTTCCCTTTGGTAAATATTCTTTAATCGTGAGGTTGGGCATAGCCTGGCCCCTTGATTGGGAAAAGGAGGAAGCTAGAGTCTTCCTCGCCCTGGGGGGAGTATTTTAAAATTAAGGTTATAGCTCCTTCGGTTTTCTGAAAAATCCTCTTTCCTCTCAAACTTTTTCCTCGAATCGGGGACCTCGGTTTGACAACCCCCCATTTTTTACTATATTTTAAGATAAGTGAGGCTGTAAATACTTAGTGAACCCCGTCATTGCGAGCGAAGCAATCTCGGTAGTCGCAGGCTTTAGCCTGCGTTTATACGCACCCTAAAGGGTGCGGCTACCCGCTCTGTTCTTGGCAGTCAACAACATGGAACGTCCTTCGCTGAATATTTAAAATAAGTTTATTGCCCTTTACCGAACAAAGTGAGGCTTATTGTAAATGGAAATGGGATCTCTAAGACACACTCTGAGAGCAAAGACCTCCCAGGTCTTAAGACAAAAACAGATTGGAAGGATAAAGCTGGGTCAGCTCTTTTCTCTTCCCGAGCCAGAGTTTAGAAAATTAATTAAAGAATTAGAAAACGATTCTCTATTTAAGGAATTAGTTAGTAAATGGAAAGTTGTAGGTTACCGAAAATTTAGTGGGATTCGGGCTCCTTTAACGGTTGAGCTTAAGGATGGTCTTATTGTTTCCTCGGATACTTTTGATCTGCAAAGCTTGCTTTACCAGAATCCCCAAACTGCACCCCTCCTTCAAAAAATTGGGCAGCTAATAGGAGAAGATCGCTTTAATAAGCTTTTACATGGCGGGGTAAGCGTTAAGCAAATCGAGCGTGAGTGTCGGTTGACTCCCAAAGAAACAGAAATTTTCAAAGACTTCTTAAATAGGTTTGAATTAGAAAAGCTTACCAGTGGTGGTTCAGTTTCTTCCCCTACCGAAAGTATCCCTTCTCGGCCTGCCAGAGCTTTCAAGATAGCCTCTATCGAAAGAGAAGGAGATGAGCTGGTAATCTATCCTCATCTGAAAGAAGATTATCTGGTTAAAGGTAAATACTCTATTAACTATGAGCGGTACGAACAACTTTATCGAAAGAGAAATCTTGCCTCGGAAAAACTTAACCGGATCTCTAAGATTTTTAAAATGTTAAATCTGGTTAATCGAAGAACTACCACTATCTACCAGATTATTCACTACATAAAAGAGACTCAATCTGATTATCTTTACTCGGGAGACCCTGGCAGGCTTCGGTCCCTTACTCGACGAAAGCTGGCTAGAAGAATAGGAGTACATCCCAGCTCAATTACCAGAGTTATGACCAATAAAAGTATTAATACTCCTCAGAGGAAAGAACTA
>NJBP01000068.1 GCA_005223085.1 Candidatus Aerophobetes bacterium Ae_b3b
TGGGAGGGACAATATAACCGGCTGAACTTTGCATGGGCTCAATGATTATAGCCGCCATACTACTTATACCTGCCTTGGGATCACGGAAAGGAGCCTCTTTACTTTCAAAAAGATCCTCAAGGTATTTCACGCAGAAAAGATCACAGGCAGGATAAGTTTTGTCAAAGCTGCAGCGGTAGCAGTAAGCATAGGGAAAGAAAAAAATCCCACTATCCTGAGGAAGTACAGGATAATGGTAGAGCCACATTCCACCTTTTCCGGTTAGAGCCTGGGCTCCTGCTGTTCTTCCATGGTAGTCCCCGTAAGCAGTGAGAATGAATGGTTTTCCCGTGTACCAGCGCACCAGTTTCATGGCAGCTTCAATAATCTCTGAACCTGTTGAAGAATAAATAACCTTTTTGGGAAAATCTCCCGGAGTAATCCCGACCAGTTTCTCGGAAAGTTCGACCCGGGGAGGGGTGGGAAGGTCAAAGTACTGGATAAGCTTTCCCGCCTGTTCTCTGATTGCCTCAACCACTTCAGGATTACATATCCCCAGATTATTTACGGAAAAGCCGGTCATGCAATCTACATACTCTCTACCATCTGCATCCACCACCTTTGTCCCTGAGCCTCTCTCTATGAGAGGTGGACAGCTCCAGAGGGCAAAGCCTACCTCACCGTTTGATTCTACCTTTATCCATCTTTTCAGATACTCTTTTGACTTAGGACCATAGGGAGCCTCATCCACCCTGGCATTAAGCTCTTCTTTGCTCACCTGCAATTTTTTTCTTTCCTCCAGCACACGATCCTCGAACTTCTTAGACATCTTTTCCTCCTGAATATTATTTTACCACTTTTGTAACGGACGGGAAGACTCTCTTACTATCAATTGGGTATCTAAAAATTGGTGTTTTTTTTCTTGAGACAGCTCTCCACTTATCTGGTCTTTGAAGGCTATAAAGGCTCTGAAGGCCATCTCTTTTACAGGTTGAGCCACTGTGGTTAGCCGGGGGTTGCTAATAGAAGAAAAGTGCATATCATCAAAGCCAACTATCGAGTAATCCTGAGGAATCTTTCCTCCTTTATCTTGGATGGCTCGCATGGCCCCAAAGGCCATAAGGTCATTTGAACAAAAAATAGCTGTAAATTCTTTTCCCTCTTCCAAAAGTTCTAGAGTTGCTTTATACCCTTTTTCATAGGTCAAAGTCCCTTCTTTAAATAATCCTTTTTCAACCTTTATTCCATTCTTTATTAAAGTATCATAGTATCCCCTATATCTTTGTCTACTGGATAAAAGGTTCATAGGTCCACTAATGAAAACTATTCTTCTATGTCCCAGCTCTATTAAATGCTGAGCTGCCTGACAGCCTCCCATGTAATTGTTAGCAAATACTGCCGGAGCATTTACACCAGGAACATCCTCATCTATTAGCACTATCGATATTTCTCGAGCAATAAGCTCATTAAATTTTTTTTTAGTTAAACCTACCGTACTTATAATTATCCCATCTACTTTTTGTCTTTCCAAAAGATCCAAGTAGATAGATTCTCTTTCCAGGCTGTAGTTGGAATTGCAGAGCAAAATCCCGTATCCTTCATCGAAGCATACCTCTTCAATTGCCTGAGCCAGTTGTTCAAAGTAGGGATTTAAGCGGTTGGGGATTATAAGACCGATTATCTTTGTTCTCAAACCTCTCAAACTCTGAGCTCTTTTGTCAGGCTTGAAATTGAGCTCTTTTATGGCTTGGAGTATTCTCTCTTTGGTCTCTTTACGCATATATTCGTCAACTTTATCATTTAAGACCCTGGAAACAGTGGTAATAGATACTTCTGCTTTTTGGGCTACATCTTTAATGGTGACTCTTGCCATCCATTTGTCCTTTATTTATCGTTTTCATAAATCCTTTTCATTTATCGTTTTTATTATAATAAAAATCTAGAAATAGTCAACCCCCCTGTTTGTTAACTCCCAAAAGGTTAAATAAACAAGAATCAGTGCCATAACTGAATCGATCAGAGCATAGTAGCGCATCAGCACATACATATAGGCCATTTTTTGCTAGCTTTTCTTTCAAAGACTTTAGAGACTTTTCTGGATACACATGCTGAGTCACACCTGGTACCGCTGCAAGTTCAACATAGCGGAACTTAGCCTCAGAAATGCCCCTCAGACCATCCTCCGGGCTAACATTGTGATAGGTATTAGTCGTACAGGCAAGAATATTTTCCATACTTTATTTTCTTACTAAATTTATGATCTTCTTAAAATAAAGTCCATGCTCCGGGAGGTGTTGTAAATCAAAGCCTCAGGATGTTGAGAATAAGGAGGGATAATTTCGGCGGTTAGGTAACGCTCGTATCCCACCTCCTGAAGAGCCAAAATAACTGCCTTCCAGTTCACATCCCCCTCCAGAAGATCCACAAATCCCTCTGCACTTCCTACTCCTCTGCGGAAATCCTTAATATGGATTTGCTTAATTCTTTTACCCAGGATCTTTATCCAGTGCTCAGGGTATCCTGTTAGCAAAATGTTTCCCACATCAAAATAAACCCCTACATACTCCGAATTGAATTTATCTACAAAATCCCTGAATTCTAAGGGGCTGAGAAGAAATTTGTTCCACACATTCTCCAGTCCTATGGTCACTTTGTATTCCTCTGCTACAGGAACACACTCCTTTATTGCCTCAAAGGCTCTTCTGTACGCAACATCGTAGGGAACAACCTCTGCAGATGGATTAAAAAATACATCCACCGCCCCGGGAATAACCAAAACTGCATCTACCTTCAGGTAGTGAGCAAGTTCCAGCATCTTCTTTACCACTGTTTTGCCCTTTTCACGAATCTCCTTTTTTCCACTGGTTAAGGTGTATTGAAAGAGCAGGCCTGTAGCTAAACTATTAATTTCTATCCCTATTTCCCTTGCCAGCTCAAGGATTCTTTTCATCTCCTGCCTTGTAGAGTTTAAATTAATATCCCCCTTTTCCTCCAGCCAAAGCTCTATCCCCTCAAATCCGGCATCTCTGGCCAATTGCATACACTCTCTTAAACTCAGCTCAGGTTTACCGGCAAGGGCCCCGGGAAAGGACCACCAGCTTATACTCTTTTTCATAAATTTCTCCTTTCAAGATCGATTGGTTGATGGGACTCCAGGCAGGGAATGAGATATTCCTTGCCATTCTTGTGCTCTTCAATCGGATCCTCCCAGACTGTGGTCCTTCCGTTCAATCCTTCCTCGATGATCTCATATCCATCCCCGAGTTCTTGCCTTAGCATACCAGTCCATCTTTCGTTTCTGGAGTAGCGTTCTTTCGTGCGGGGGTTGTAGCCCCATGTATTAGAGTCGCCAAAGCAAAGAATTGATTTCATACGTGTCCTCCTTTTAGTTTTTCATTTTGCGTTTATTTTCCAGGCGGGTCTTGTGGTTCAAACGCCTTTCATTAAATAATTTGACAGGCTCCGCTGTCTTTCAACAGTCGATTTACTTCTTCTAAGGTGGGGGCACCCTCCATGGGACCTTTTTTGGTCACGGCTAGAGCTCCCACGGCATTGGCGAATCGAGCAGCCTTCTCTAAAGGCCATCCTTTCAATAAACCGACAACAAATCCTGCATCAAAGCAGTCACCGGCTCCGGTGGGATCTATCTCCTTTACTGGAAAAGAGGGTACTTTAATTTTATCCTTTGCGGTAAAGATCCATGATCCCTCCTTCCCACGTTTAAGGGCTATTATCTTTGGTCCATATTCTAATAGTTTCTGAGAGGCTTCCTCAGCATCTTCGGTTCCGGCTAACATCTTGGCTTCTTCTCCACTGGGTAGAACTACCTCACAGGAGGAAAGAATTGGCTCAGAGATTTCTCTAATCTTCTCTATCCCCAGCAGTTCTGGACGAAGATTAGGATCAAAACTGATTTTTCCTCCCGCATCCTTCACAACTCTAGCTGCCTTGTAGCAAATCTTCCGACATTCTTCATTTATGGATAGGGATGATCCCATTAGGTGGAGGTATTTAACTTTGGATAGGTAATCTGAATCTACCTGATCCTCATAGATTTTTCCTGAAGCAGCCCTGGGAAGATGATAGATAAATTTTCGACTTCCATCGCTAAAATAGGTCACAAAGGCTACCCCGGTGGTGTAATCGCTTAAGGATCGGATGTAAGCAGTATCCACTCCATCTCTTTTCAGCCTCTCTACGATTAACCTTCCGAAATCATCTTTCCCCACAGTGCCGATGAAACCGCAGTTTACCCCTAATCTAGCCACAGCATCGATGAAGATGGCCGGCGCTCCACTGGCAAAAGGACCAATAAAAGTTCCAGCCACCCCCAGGGGCTGATCCACCTTTTCTCTCATTATCTCTACCAGAAGTTCACCTATGGAGACTATCTGACCACGCATTTTTTTCGTTCCCCGAATCTTTCTACAATCTCTGAGTATCCACTTTTGATCAGCTCAATGAGCTTTGCATCCTGGGGCTGTTTTAACCCGCAGTGCCGGGAAAGAAGTTCCTCTAAAGATCCAGCTAGTTTACCTTGGTCCTGGTTGATTTTAATAGCGGCGGCAATACCGAGGCAGTAAATCTTCGGTAGAAACCCGGCCGACCATATGAACTTTGCCCCCCAGATAAGGCGCTCCTGGGGTGCGAGCTTCTCTAGAGAGCCTCGCATACCCCTGAAGATGGAATCGCCAAATAAGGGAGAGGTGATTCTTCTCAAAACGTCAAAAGAATAGTTTTTGAGATTGTTCCTATCCAGAATCCCTCCGAATTTGCTTAAAAGGGCCTCTATCATCTCTTCATTCACCATTTTCTTGGCTAGCTCCAGGATTTCTTTTTCTTTCTCCAGTTGGCAGTAGTAAGTATAGCCTTTCAGATAACCAAGAAAGGCAAGAAAGGCATGACAGCCGTTATGGATGAGTATTTTTCTCTCTTTTGAGACTTCGAACTCATCATCTTCCTTTACCTGAAAAGCAGGGCTGAATACGGTAGATTTCGCTACCAGACTTCTCCTTACAGGGATTCCATAAAAAGGCTCTGCTACTATTCCCCAGCTAAAGCGGCTGGCAACTGGCTCGAAGATGCTCCAGGGCTTGACTTTTTCCTCGTAACGGCACATCCGTCCCATTACGGGCTGGCTAATTTTCACCCAGGAGGGAAGACTGGCCATAATCTGGCGGAGAAAACCCTGGAATTTAGCAGGCACATCCTGGCCATTCTCACAGCAGAGAATATATAACTCCTCTTTCCTCTCCGGATGTTTTTCTATTCCTTCAGCCAGAATGGGAGCCACTCCCTTAAGATTGGAAAGTCCAACTGCTGTAAAAATAAGACTGGCCTGGCCGATCCTTTTGACTGTCTTTTCTCTTTCCCTATTATCATCGAGATTCAGGCCCTCCACACCTCTAATTACCACCACTTCTATTCCCGGTGTGGTAAGGTTAATCCTGTATTCACCCTTTTTATCAAGATAGGCTAAAAACTTCCCCTTAAATTCCCGATCAACAAAGGTTAAGCTGTAATTCTCATGTAGCTCGGGTCCCAGAAAACCCAGTCCCAGGGCTCCAGCTCCAAAAACTAAGACTTCCTTTTTGCGCATTGCTCTAACTTATTCTTTTTTGTCCAGATCTTAAAGCCTTCTCCACTATCTTGAGGGCGCAGTATTCCCCGCACATACTGCAGACATCGGAAACTCGAGGCTTACTTTCCTGGCGCATCTTTCTGGCCAACTCTGGATCAAGGGCTAGCTTTATCTGTTTCTCCCAATCTCTTTTCTTTCTTGAAGTAGCTATCCGGTTGTCCCACTCCATAGCTCCCTTTACTCCCTTGGCAATATCTCCCACATGGGCAGCAATCCTGGTAGCCATAACTCCCTCTTTGACGTCCTCTAAAGTGGGAAGTCTTAAATGTTCACCCGGGGTAACATAACATAAAAAATCTGCTCCGCTGCTAGCCGCATAGGCTCCCCCAATAGCTGAGGTAATATGATCGTATCCAGGAGCAACATCGGTGACCACCGGACCCAGGACGTAAAAGGGTGCATTATGGCAGAGCTTCTTTTCCAGAAGTACATTTACCTTGACCTCGGAAAATGGGATATGTCCAGGTCCTTCAATCATTACCTGTACCTCAGCCTCCCAGGCTCTTTTAGCCAGCTCACCAAGGAGAATCAACTCCTGAATCTGAGCTCTGTCGGTAGAGTCGGCCAGACAGCCGGGACGAAGGCTATCTCCCAAACTTAAAGTAAGATCGTATCTTTTGGCAATTTCCAGCAGACGATCGTATTGCTCATAGAGAGGATTTTCTCTATCATTGGCTACCATCCAGGTAGTGAGAAAGGCTCCTCCCCGACTCACTATATCAGTAATCCTGCCCTCACCCTTGAGGCGCTCCAGAGTCTCTCTGGTGAGACCGCAGTGTACAGTGACAAAGTCAACTCCATCCTCAGCCTGTCGCTCTATTACCTCGAATATCTTATCGGGTTTCATCTTTACCAGAGCTCCAGTTTCAGCTATGGTCTCCACCGCCGCCTGATATACCGGAACTGTACCTAGAGGTAGACGACAGGATTTTAAGATGGTCTGGCGTATCATATCCAGATCTCCGCCGGTGCTAAGATCCATAACTGTATCCGTACCTGCCTCCTGGGCTACCTTTAGTTTCTTCAGCTCATAATCCAAATCTACATAATCGGTGGAAGTACCTATATTGGTGTTTACTTTGGTTTTTGTTCCCTTACCTATGGCTTTTGGCTGAGCTAAGTTATGCTTTATATTTTTGGGAATTATTACCTCACCCTTGGCTATTTCTTCTCTGATAAGTTCGGGATCCAGTCCTTCTTCTTTGGCTACCTTTCTCATCTCGGAGGTAATTTTTCCTTTTTTGGCTTCACTTAATTGGCTCATTTAATTTTAAACTCCTTTATTTTCAATCTTCCTTCCCCATTCATCGGCTTTTAACAAAGCCTCCTGAACGGAACTCTCATTAACAGGAAAGGGAAGTTTGTGAATACGGCTTTCCTTTTTGCAGATTTCCTTAACCAGACGGGAAAGCTTCTTTCCATTGGTGGATAGTCCGAGTTTTCTTAGAGTTAAAGGCAGGCCCAGAGCCGAATAAAGTAGCAAAAGCCTCTCCATCTCATTCTCATCCCGTCTTTCCAGAATCAACTGCATAATTACTCCAAAAGCCACCCTTTCCCCATGAAGTGCACCACGAGTCTCTTTTAGGTGAGTCATCCCATAATTTAAGGCGTGAGCTGCCAAGGAACGGCACCTACCCTTGCCCAATCCGCTGATCAGCCCGGTTAAGAGGATATTAACCTCAATAATTTCCTCCACCTCTCTCGTGCAGCACTTTCGCTCCACATCCTGCTTTACCTTGGGCCCGATCTCTTTCACCAGGTTACAAGATTTCTTGGCTAGATCAAGGGCAAGCTGGGTAGTAAAATCTTTTTCCCTTCCCTCGGTGACTGATCTTCCCTCGTACCATTTAGCCAAGGCATCTCCCATCCCGGCGGAGAGTAATCTTAATGGAGCCCGGGCGATAATCTCGGGATCTACCAGGGCTAAATCCGGACTTCTTTTTAAATCCAGGGTTTTCAGGTAAACTCCTTCTTCTGTATAGAGAGGGGCAATAAAAGACCAACCAGCGCAGGTGGCAGCGCTGGTAGGAAAAGTGATTACGGGAAGACCTGTATTGTAGGCGGCCACTTTGGCCACATCTATAGCCTTCCCCCCACCACATCCTATAACTACATCTATTCTTTTTTTCTTTAAGAGCTTGGTGATCCTTTCAATTTCCTTGGTGGAACATTCTCCCTGGAACTCGCCAAAGGTGGGGACTAAATTTTCCTTACTCAAGCTATGAGAAAGAACCTCTCCCACTTCAGAGTAGACTATCCTGTCAGCCAGAACCAGCGGCTTTTTGCCAAAGGAGGAGACAAGTTCTCCCACTCTGGTAGCTATTCCTTTTTCCTGAATATATCTTCCTGGAGCTAAAAAAAGATCGATCATCTTGCTTTGCCTTTACCTCGTTAGAGATTTTTTTCTCTAACGGGGGGTTACCCCTAACCTTATTGGTATCATACTGCTTTGCAGGCAAATGTCAAGAATAAATGGTGGCTAGGAAAATTTCTGGCAAAGCTAAGAGCCAAAAAGAACCGAACTTCTTGGTTTCTCAGGAAAGTCCCGAGATATTTCTTGATAAATCTCTCTTCTATAAGCGACAATCCTAAAGTTAAAAAGTACGGTCTCCTTAAACACCAGCGTTTTCCGTTCCAGTATTTGACTTAGATGCACATTTTGCTATTATTCAATGGTCCGTTAGCAAAAAATTCACCCATTAAAAGAAGCCTCCTTTTGACAGAAAGCCAAAAAATAAGCAAGATTAAGCTGAAAGTTTTTCTTGCCTATGTCAGTAACCACTGCCAACTGGTACCTCGTCGGCTGAATTTTTCATAAATAACTTAAGGAATCGGTGACTAGAGAAATCCTTCCCTAGAGAAGGAAAAAAATGGACCCTCAGGATAGATACCATAGAAGAGGTAAGCACAATGAGAGGAATGATCTGGAAGAGACTAACTAAGGTCATAAAGACCTTCGAGGATATACTGCCCTATATCATAGGTAGTCTAGGCTGGATCATAAATGGTCTCCATTTCGTTCCTGAATACCTGATATACGGTGGGGCTGGAATGCTGGTCCATTTGGCCCAAGAACCACTGCTTTTGCACGCTTCCCTTGTCCTCACCATTCCCATATTTATGGTGGTTGGCTATCTTCTTAAAAGGCAATTGCTGCCTCTTTTAGGAGGTGGACAAGATGGATGATAAGAGCATGACAAAAGGTGAGCTGATAAATGAATTGGCTAAAATGCGCCAGCGAATTGCGAAATTACAAGAAAAGGAGCACTTTGAAACCATATTCGATTCCATATGTGTTGGAATTGTGGTTGTTGATGCAGAAACACACGCAATCGCTCATGCCAATCCCCCCGCTATCAAAATGATCGGTGCTCCCAAAGAACAGATTGTCGGTAAGGTGTGCCACAAGTTTATCTGTCCGGCTGAAGAGGGCAAGTGTCCAATCACCGACCTTGGACAGACCATAGACAACTCCGAGCGCATCCTCATAAAGGCCAATGGTGGGAGTGTTCCGATTCTCAAGACCGTAACTTCCACAATGATTAAGGGTCGTAAGTATCTAATAGAAAGCTTCATGGACATCACCGAGCGCAAGAAGGCAGAGGAGAAACTGAGAGAGAGCGAGGAGAAATACAGGGATCTTTTTGAAAACGCCAATGATTTAATACAGAGCGTGGATGCCAGCGGAAAATTTGTTTACGTGAACA